>JAABSS010000469.1 GCA_011390235.1 Desulfotignum sp. | reverse complement strand
TCCTTGACTTTTCTGTTATGACTTCATGTCATCCGATGCGCCTTCCTGCCGGACGGCGCATCCTTGCCTGTTTATATGTAAGATATTGAATGAAATCCTGCAACTGCGGGATGAAAGCATTCGGTGAATGCGCTATTCTTTCATGATTTGTATTACTTTTTCATCTAAGCAGGAGAGTAGAAAGGTATTCATCGGTTTTTGATTACCAGTTTTATAAAAATCGAGCATCAATTGATTAAACTCCAATTGTCTCTTCGCAGGAAGATTAATTGCAGGGTATCCGCAACTCAACAAAAGTCCATTCATGATAAAACGCCCCATACGCTTATTGACATCATAAAAAAATTGGCATCTTGCCATTGTAAGAAAAAAATGGATAGCACGATCGTAAATATCGGGTATACTATATGAGTCGTCAACCATTTTTTCAAACAACTCCGGTAACGCATCAGCCTGTGGCGGCATATAGCCTGTCCCTGCTATAGTAACCCCACCAGATCTAAACTTTCCCCAATCCAATGCCTCGTCCTTACCCGCTATGCGATGTAATGCACAGACTTTTTCATAGGTGATTTCAAACTGATTTTTATCAATTAACCCAAATAACGTGCGCCATGTATCGGCTTGGTTCAATGCTATCTGCTGGTCAGATAATTTATGTCCTCCAACTGTAATCCCGCCAAGTAATGTTTGGATTTCCGGCAAAGTTAAATTAATCCCTTCCAAATTAACTGCGTCACATACAAACTCAGATAGTTGGCGCTTCGCAAGCATTATTGCTTTTGCTTTATTTGGTTTAATGCCCCATTGCGTTTCATTCATTTCACACACCGACTTAATTATGGAGTATAGGTTTCGAACGGCCGCACTGCTGCGGAAGCAATGAAGTATACAATTTTTTTCTGAATAACTCCACCTGATAAATAAAATCCTGCACAAAGCGATCGGAAATCTGACATGTTTATGGCAAATATCCCGTTTGGCTTTTTGGGGTTGACAGGAAAACAAAGACATGTCATCGTTAAAAGTCGATTAACGATTAAAAGGACTTTTTCCATGGATCTGGAACAGACTGCAAAAATTTTCAAAGCCCTGGGCCATCCTACCCGGATCAAGATTGTCCAGCACCTGATTGCGATCGATACCTGCATCTGCGGCGAGATCGTGGGTATTTTTCCCTATTCCCAGTCCACCATCAGCCAGCATTTGAAGATACTCAAGGAATCTGGCATTGTCTGCGGAGAGGTGGAAGGCCCAAAAACCTATTTTTGCGTGGATAAAACCGTATTGGACCAGTTCAAGCAATATGTGAAAACCTTATAGAAAATTTGGAATAGACAAACCGGAAAAAATTATGGAAATACCCCCAATGAACAAGAAGCAAAAAAACCAGGACAGCGATCCTTTTCAAAAAAAAGGTTTCAGCCTGTCAACCGGCAATGTACAGATCATGCCAGCCATGCACATGCCCGGTCCGGCATGCGGGTCGGAAGTTACCCGCCCCCTGGACGTATATGAAAAACCCGGATATGCTTTGTGCCCCTATGTTGACCATTTCATTGATACCGGTGCCGGCCCGGTGCCCGTTATCAGGCGGGAATTGGACAGATGGGACCGGGTGTCCACCATTGCGGTCCGGTGCGGCATCCGGCGCCACCGGTACATGGTGAGCCCCGGACTTTACGGCATCGGATCACCGGATGCATCATCAGAGGTGCTGGTGACCGCCAATTTCAAGCTGACCTTTGATCATCTGAGATCTGCGCTTGGTGATGTCAGCGCCTGGATTCTGGTGCTGGACACCCGCGGGGTGAATGTCTGGTGCGCAGCAGGCAAAAAAACCTTTTCCACCCCGGAACTGGTAAACAGAATCCAGGCAGCCTCCCTTGAAAAGGTGGTGACCCATAAACGGGTCATCGTGCCCCAGCTGGGGGCCACAGGGGTATCAGCCAGGCAGGTTAAAACACAGTCCGGGTTCAGAGTAGTGTACGGCCCGGTGCGGGCCTGTGATATCCCGCTGTTTTTGAACACCGGCAGAAAAGCGGAAAAATCCATGCGCCAGGTCACGTTCCCCCTGTTCGAGCGGTTTGTGCTGACCCCGGTGGAACTGCACGGGGCGTTGAAAATGGCAGGTGTCACAGCCCTGGTGCTGTTTGTACTTTCAGGCATCGGTCCGGGAATATTTTCTTTTCATGAGGCATGGGAAAGGGGCCTGGTGTCCCTGGCCGCCCTGCTAACCGGACTGATTTCCGGTGCGGTTCTGACCCCGGTGCTGCTGCCGTTTATTCCGTCAAGAAAATTTGCGCTCAAAGGCATTTTTTTAGGTAGTGTGTGCGCCCTGTTACTGCTGCCGGTTGTTTTCGCAGGTGCCGGCAGCATTGCCGGTGCAGCAGCCCTGTTTATCTTCAGCGTCATGGTCAGTTCCCATCTGGCCATGAATTTCACCGGGGCCACCCCGTTCACCTCCCCTTCCGGGGTGGAAAAAGAGATGAAGCAATACCTTCCCGTGCAGCTGGCCGGGGTTTTGGTGTCTGCGGGATTGTGGATCTACAGCGCATTCTGACTAGTCAGGACTGCGCAGAAAAAAGGAGAATAAAATGAAAGATTTCAGATATCTGGAGGATGTGGCCACCCTGGTGCTGGATGGCCAAAAATGTATCGGCTGCAGCTTGTGCACCGAGGTCTGCCCCCATGCCGTGTTTGAGATGAATGAAAATAAAGCCGAGATCGTTGATTTCAATGCCTGCATGGAGTGCGGGGCCTGTGTCAGCAACTGCCCGGTGGATGCTATATCTGTCAGTCCCGGGGTAGGGTGAGCCACCTATATTATCCAGGTCTGGATAAAAGGCAAGGAAAACGCCTCCTGCGGGGACGGCTGCTGCTGAAAAAAGGAAGTCATCCCCACCGAATCCGGACATGGAAGGCCTTGCTTCGTTCATATGGCGGCACGGGAGCTTGTCCGCTAAGACACAGCACGTTTTGTTTTCTTCACAGAATAATGGTTTGCATGATCCGCCGGCAAAAGCACGGGACCGGCTGAATCCGACGATAAGCGGAGCCTATCAGACAGGTAGTCCTCACCTTAGATTAAATTTTTATCAATATCCATTTTTCCATGTAATATGCCAATGATATCAATGTGACGACCTGAGTTAAGATAGAAAATGATGTGTTTCCGTGCTGGAAAGGAATAATATCCTGGAGAGATTTCAGGTCGCCGTCTTCCAAGCCCCGGATTGGCAGCGAGTTCATTAAGCGTATCCTCGATATCTTGAAGATATTTTTCAGCTTGTTGCTCACCCCATGTCTCAACAGTATAATTCCAAATTTCAATTAAATCTGATTTTGCTGAAGGGGTAAGGCGGTATTCAGGCATTCCTGACCTCAGCAATAATTTCGCTTACGGATTGCGCCACAAATTTCCCCTGTTTGGCTTGATCCGCACCAATGGACAGGCGCTCTTTTAACAATTCGAGTTTCATATGCTGAACCAGTTCTTCGTTTTTTTCCCAGAACCGCAAAGCATCCCGAATAACTTCACTTGCATTGTTATAAAAACCTGATGCTACTTTTTGCTTAACTTTGTTTTCAAGCTCAGGTGTCAATGAAATATGCATATCTGCCCTCCTTGTTAAACATAAACTACCTACTATAATAATTAAAATACAATCATTGTCAATCTTTGTATTGAACTGCAGGAAGATTTTGGGCTCTTTTATGAAGGTATGACAATGGATCTGGACCGCCGTCTGAACTGCCCTAAACGCTTCATCGATGCGGGTGCCCGGTGTTGGCGTGACAGATGGGGAATGCGGTATCAGGTCTTGTCATAGGCTTTTTTGAAGTCCTGTATGATGCTGCCGGGACCATGGGTCAGGTCCCGGCAGGAGAAGAATTCCCGGGATGGCAGAAAAAACCCGGGAATTCAGGAGGGACAGGGTGCAGGTTACGGATTTCCCGCGTTAGATGAGAACCTTTACATGCCCACGGCCTTGATCCAGATCACCGCGTCTTTGGAGCAGGGTTTGCTCAAAGGCACGATCTCCGCAGGCAGGCCTGCAGGTTCCATCCATTCTCCGGGGATGCCCCCCACATTAATGATCACCTTGGTCATCTGCTGGATATAGGAGTCCTCTTCCGCAGTCAGGATGAGATTGATTTCGCAAAAACATATTATAGAAAACAATACCTTGTCAATAAAAAAATGTTAGCCTCAACTTAAAAAAATATCCATTATTGACAAACCGTTATTACATCATATTTTTAGGAGTAATTCTTATAATCTGAGAGGAGGGTCTTGCCATGAAAATCCTGATCGTTTTTTATTCCACCTACGGCCATGTGTATGAGATGGCCAAAGCAGTTGCACAGGGCGCAGAACAGATTCCAGGTGCTGACGTGGATATCCGGCAGGTGCCGGAGACGCTTTCTGCAGAAGTGCTGGAAAAAATGGGAGCAGTTGAGGCGAAAAAAGCATTTTCCCATGTGCCGGTGTGTACGGTGGAGGAACTGGAAAAAGCTGATGCCATTATTTTCGGAACCCCCACCCGGTTCGGTAACATGTGCGGCCAGATGCGCCAGTTTCTGGATGCCACCGGCCAGCAGTGGGCCAATGGTTCTTTGATCGGCAAGGTGGGAAGCGTGTTCGTGAGCACCGCCACCCAGCACGGGGGGCAGGAATCCACCATTCTGTCTTTCCATACCACGCTGCTGCACCATGGGTTTGTGGTGGTGGGACTGCCTTATGCTTTCCAGGGACAGATGCGTATCGATGAGATCACCGGTTGTTCCCCCTATGGCGCATCCACCATTGCCGGAGGAGACGGGGCGCGGAGACCCTCTGAAAATGAACTGGAAGGTGCCCGTTTCCAGGGAAACCATGTGGCAAAAATAACCGCAAAACTGGTAGGTTGACCTGAACAGATTGGAAGTGGGTAGACCGGCAGCGTAGCCGGTGAACGATGTCGCCTGGTCAGCGGTCGGCACATTGGTCACACTGCCCTGACAGAAACACGTAAGGAGAAAAAATGCGCCTGAAATCAATTATATTGGCGGCTTTACTGGTCTTTTTGACGGGTGCCGGGCTGAATGCCGAAGAAAAGTTGCAGGTTTTTGTCAGTATTGTACCCCAGAAATATTTTGTTGAGCAGATTACAGGAGATCTGGCAGAGGTGGATGTGCTGGTGACACCCGGCAAAAGCCCGGCTACCTATTCCCCCACCCCCGTCCAGATCAAAAAACTGGCCAATGCAGATATCTATTTCAGAATCGGGGTGGCGTTTGAGAACGGATTTATGCACAAAATCATATCCATTGCCCCGGACACCCGGGTGGTGGATACCCGCAAAGGGATCGTGATGCGGGAGATGGAAGCCCATATCCATGACGATAACCACCATGAAGCACATAGCCAAAATCCCCACAAGACGAACGACCAGGACCACCATGGTGAAGAAGGGCAAGCCCATGGGGCGGACGCGGACCCTGATCACCAAGGTGAAGCAAGGGAGGGTTACGGCCATGGGGAAACTGCGGCCGGCAGGGATCCCCACATCTGGATGAGCCCGATGCTGGTGAAGCAGCAGGCCGCCACCATGACAAAAGCCCTGGGTGAGCTGGCTCCGGCCCATGCGGCCAGGTTCCGGGAGAATTATGCGCTGTTTGCCCGGAACCTGGATCAGCTTCATGAGCGGCTGAAAATCCTGCTGGCACCGCTGGCAGGACAGAATTTCTTTGTATTCCACCCGGCATTCGGATATTTTGCCGATGCCTACGGCCTGCACCAGATTCCCGTGGAAACCATGGGCAGATCCCCCAAAGGAAAGGAGCTGTCCGCCTTCATAAAGCTGGCCAGACAGGAGAAGGTCCGGGTGATCTTTGTGCAGCCCCAGTTCGACCAGCAGGCAGCCCGAAAAATCGCCCGGGCCGTCAACGGTGCGGTGGTGTCCATCAATCCCCTGGCCTATGATTACCTGGAGAACATGGCACATATAGCCGATACCATTGCCGATGCCCTGGCCCCCTGATAATAAAGACCCATACCACCTGAACCTGATACCTTCCTGTTTCCCATGACAACAGACCCGGCACCGCCGAACCGGCCTGTCTTGAAAAGGACCTCATCCACATGACGGGGGAGCAAAAATCGGCTTCGCTCTTACAGCGGCCCAGAACAGGCGCATGTTTGACGGTGTTGTTGCCATGAGACCGGCGTAGAAATATGATCCGGATGCTTTGAACGGAGTTCCTGTTGATGACGCGCTCCGAAGAGAAATCCATGAACTGACGGAAAACTACTAGTCACGGTTTACGGCCTGATCACATCAGATGCGCATTTTATGGTAGCTTCCCTCTATTATTTCACAAATGATCTTGACCGCTGTATTGCAGCACTGGAAAAAAATCATGCTGCCCGTGACCAAACGGTCAGCACCATAAATCTGTATCGTTTGGCCGGATATGAGGCATATAACGAATATTGTGGTTAGCGGAAAGACAGAGTTTTTTGCGTAAATCCTTGGGCAAAGTGGCATGCATGTCACCCTCCTGTGTTTTCTGGTTGGCCTGTCAATAGATACATGCATCTAAAATGGAAAGCACTTCTGACAGCAGGCGATCTTTACTTCGTTCTATACGCTTAGCGCGTCGGGACCGAAAGTCGACAGATTTGACCTGCTCGACCATAATGAAGCCTGTCAACTTACTGTCATCCGGAATAGGTATGTGAAAGGGGAACCCGCGATCAGTGTTTGTAATTGGACAAACGATAGCCAAACCTGTACTTCGGTTGAATAAGTCCTTGCTTACAACAAAAGCAGGGCGCCTGCCTTTTTGCTCATGACCTGATTGCGGGTCAAATGTAATTGCAATGATATCCCCCTGCTTGGGGATATACATCGCCATTTACCAGACCTCCTTGCCAACTGGTTGTCCCCAGTCAATTTCACCGGCTTGATAATTTTCAGGAATACGCGATACAAGTTCCTTAAGATTGTGCTGGCCACGAATCCTTTTGGCAGGTACAACAAGCATAATGCCGTCTTTCACCTTGATATCAACCTCATCGCCAACATTTAGCTGCGCATCTGCAAGCAGATTCTTTGCAAGCCGAAGCCCCTGGCTGTTTCCCCATTTTTGTATTTTTGCAAGCATCCAACACCTCCTTATGTATATCCTATGTATAGCCTATTAGGGTGTGATTTTCAAGTGTAAATTTTTAGGCCAAAGGCCCGGGTTAGCCGCGATAGTCGGATGCAACCTGATTGTTCCCGCCCAAGCCGCAACCTTTCTGGCGCAAAAAAAGTGTTTGTTTCTTCACGGAATCAGGCATTCAACGCACTGCTGTTTTTTCCCGGACCGTGTCCGGCATTGGCATCGCAGTGGAGCGGTCCGGCATTCAGGTGGACAGCCGGCTGCGCACCAGCCATAAACACATCTATGCAGCAGGGGATGTGAACGGCGGATACCAGTTCACCCATGCCGCAGGATATGAAGGGGGAATTGTGATCAGCAATGCCGTGTTCCGCCTTCCCAGGAAGGTCAATTACACCTGGCTGCCATGGGTCACCTATACCGACCCGGAACTGGCCAGTATCGGCATGAATGAAACCGGGGCAGAAAAAGCCGGGATACAATGCCGGGTGATTACCGAATCCTTTAAAGACAATGACCGGGCCCAGGCGGAAAAGCATACAGATGGTAAAATCAAACTGCTGCTGGATGAAAAGGAAAAACCCATCGGGGTGCAGATCCTGGGACCTGGCGCCGGAAACCTGATCAGTGAATGGGTGGCGGCATTCAACGGCAATGTGAAATTGTCCACCATTGCTGCTGCCATCCATCCCTATCCCACCATTGGTGAAATCAACAAGCGGGTGGCCGGCACCTATCTGTCCCCCAAAATTTTTTCTCCCACTGTTCAAAAGGGGCTCAAGTTCTTTTTCAACCTCAAAGGACGGGCGTGTCACCTGAATGAATGAGCCGGGGGAATGCTACATATGAAATCCATGACCGCCATGCTCAGAAGGTTCATACTCAAGAAACTGGAAAAACAGCAGCACCGGTATGAACAGCGGGGGTACAACAACCTGGAAAAACTTTATAAAATCATTCGTCCGGGGGATGTGGTCCTGGTGGAAGGCAGATCTGAAGCAGGTCATTGCCCAGGTAACAGCCCGGCTGGGCATGCACTATGATGACCAGAACATTCTGGCCATTGCCGCCATGGCCCTCCAGGCCCTTTTCCGGCCGGTGAACACCCTTTCATTAAAGGCCTGCCTGGGAAACTGCAATGATTACCAGGTCATCTGTTCGGGCATGATCGCCCAGGCTTTCCAAAGTGTAAAATACCCCATAGTGCCGGCCATGCTGCCCCGGTCCCATGGGGCGTATGATGAAAACAATCCTTACGGTGCCGGACTGATCATGCGGCATTACACCCATATAACTCCCGGGGATTTCGACCTGAGCCCCAATTTTGAAATCATCAAGTACAATATCCTGGGCAATATAACCTTTGACTACAAATCCCTGTGGGTGGAGCAGCTGTAACCCTTTTGTTTTTCTTAATCATCTCGGTCATACGCTGCTGGAAATGCACAATGAGACAGTGACAATTCATCCTGTGAACCGTGGTCTGATTTCTTTGATATTCGCGATCATCTGCAAGCGCATTTTTTCAATTATAGGAAGACACAAGTAATAAAAAAATGAGAGGAAAATGCCGCAGACATTCACATCGCATATCAATCTTATGACTGGCGGTTAAACCGCTTACGCTCTTAGGTGACTGTATTGGACCTAAATATAGATGCCTGTGATACCGGTGCCGGCGAATGGATGAACCTTCTGATGCCCAATGATAATCCAATGGCTTAAAATTACCAGGCTGTCTGTTTTGGCATAACCAATACAATCCAAAAAATGTTATTTGTAATTGGGAAAGGCATGATGATTACGGTATAGTTGGCCTTAGAAAACTTCTGTTTTCGAAGAACAGAAATAGATGATTATAGTGGACACCATTTACCATCATGGACAGAAAATGTGGGATGGAAGTTATCTCACGCCGATTAATCTTATGAAAGAGCAAAAAAGCTGTTATCTGCCCTGTTGGACTGATAACAGCTTTAAAGATAGTTTTTGATTATTCTTGAAAAGAATATGACTCTGGATCAGCTTCTGGGTTCAATTTGACAATATTCTCGCATTCCGCACTGTTGCATTTCAGTGTCTCTTCAAATTCATCCGGAGAAAATTTTCGTTGCAATTGATTGATAATTCGAAGTGAAGTATCATAATGGCGCAACAATACAGTTGCTTTCTTATTTACACCAACCAGCTCCTCTTCAACAGCTTGTAAAGCTTTTAAAGATTGATTTTTTTCCTGCTCATACTTTACAATTCTTTCATTCATTTTCGTGAAAAGTGATGATTTCTCATCTAGTGCTGCAATTTTAAGATGTTCTGCCTCATACTTGATTGGAAAATATGTTTTTTGAATATCGGTAAGAAATTTTATATCTGTTCTCCAGAATCCATCCCAGGTCCAAAGAAGAGCAACAATAATTACTAACAGTGATAAACGAACTAAAATACCATCTATGTAATAAAAAGCGCCTCTACTTTTTGGTGCAGCGGGATTTGATGATTTTTCAGTTTTTTCTTCAGTCATTTTTCCCTCCTTTATAAACATAAATTCAATATTGTACCCCAAACCCTGCAGTCAGCCAAAAAAAAGGATTTGTAAGGCATTAAGCATTTATCAAAAACACAGAAAATCCTAAAATGGTAATTTTCAGCCTCAAAAAAGATCATCAATGATGATAATTATCATATAACATTGCATCAATCATAGCAAAGTATCAAATTTTGTCTATAAATCAAATAGATTTTGTAAATATAACGATCCGAAATCCAATGTTTCTTGCAAAAGAATGATTTTCACAATGTTCAACAATTCAACTTGTGTCTAACGGTCGATGTCAAAATTATGTCGCATTTTTGTTTGAATTGTTCCATCAATTCCGGTCTTTTGCAACATCCGGGTAGCACCCCGTCATATCCCTGTACGAATCTCAAAGCATTAAGGTAGCTCATTGGCAGATCTTGCGGAGAGAGTAATCTGTTTATTAAAACGCAGTGAGCTTTGTTGTAAAGGGCATTGACTACTTTAGCAATTGCTCGGTTGTCCCATCAAAAAACAGAGCCGGATCAACTAAGTTTCCCTGCACAGACAATGACAGATGGGCTCATCGTGGATTAGTGTGAAGGATTGGTTTTGATGTTAAAATCCGGAACTTCGGCTGAGCTTAATCAAAGATAATTGTCCAACGGCTGAAAATTTATGGCTTGAAATATTTATGATACCAATTCTACCCAAAACGTGATATTGCTGATCTGATTCTGAGGGATGGTGGATGCAATAATATTGAATTCCATTTGCTTGTTTATTCAAAAATCTTTCACGTTCACAATCAAAACGGAATTGCATGATTATTTGTCCGACATGAGTGACCATGATGCCAGGAAGGTATTGATACGATATCTGCAGCGAATGCACAAACATTTTTCATGGAATAAATTGGCATGAAAAAAAGAGATAAAGACCGGACTGCCGAGGCATTTCCCATCGTGGGCATCGGTGCTTCAGCCGGCGGGCTGGCAGCATTCGAGGCCTTTTTTTCCGGCATGCCGATGGATGTGGACACGGGAATGGCCTTTGTTCTGGTGCAGCACCTGGCTCCAGATCACAAGAGCATTCTTACCGAGCTTATTCGGCGATACACCCGTATGCAGGTCTTTGAAGTCGAAGACGGGATGACGGTCGCACCCAACTGCGCCTATATCATACCGCCCAACCGGGATATGGCTTTTCTCAACGGCACACTGCAGCTGCTGGAAGTCAGTACACCCCGTGGTCAGCGCCTCCCCATCGATTTTTTCTTCCGCTCCCTGGCCCAGGACCAGCAGGAGCGATCCATCGCCATTGTGATGTCGGGCACCGGCAGGTCCGTTCACTGGGCGAACCAGTGATGGAAAACGGAAAGGTGACCCGGGCGGTCGGGGTCATCATGGAGATTACCCAGCCGGATGACTTACAACCGCCCATTGGAGAAAAACAATGACAAAAAAGGAAAAAATATCTGAGGATAAAATGGCGTTGCGCCAAAAAGCTGAATACAAATTAAAAAGCCGGTCCCTGCCAATGCCTGAGGATATCGCTGCCCTGTCACCTGAACAGATTCAGGAAATAATTCATGAACTGCGCGTTCACCAGATCGAGCTGGAAATACAGAACGAAGAACTGCGGGCGGCCCAGGCAGAACTGGAGGAAAGCCGTTCCCGCTATTTTGATCTGTATGATATGGCCCCGGTGGGATATTGCACCCTGTCCGAGCAGGGACTTATCCGGAAGGCCAACCTCACCGCCGCTACACTGCTGGGCGCGGTCCGCAGCGCGCTGGTCAAGCAGCCGATCTCCCGCTTCATCTTCAAAGAGGATCAGGACATCTACTACCTGCATCGGAAACAGCTCTTTGAGACGGGCGAGCCCCGGGAATGCGAACTGCGGATGGTCAAATCGGATGGCGTATTCTTCTGGGCTCATCTGAAGGGCACCGCCGCTCAAGCGGAAGACGGTGCGCCGGTCTGCCGTGTCGTGCTGAGCGACATCACCAACCGAAAGCGGGAGGAAGAGGCACTTGAAAGATATAAAAACATTGTTTCTTCAACTACCGATGCCATCGCCTATCTTGATGAAAATTATCGATACATTCTTGCAAATAATGCCTACGAAGATTTTTCCGGGGTTAACCTGGATGATTTTATCGGCATGACCGTGGCTGAATATCTTGGGAAGGAACTTTTTGAAGAGAAAATCAAGCCCAATCTGGACAAATGTTTGAATGGAGAAATTGTCAATTACCAGCAATGGTTTGAATATCCGACAAAAGGAAAAAGATTTGTTGATGTAACTTATTTCCCATACCGGGATGGGGAAAATCATATTTCCGGTGTGATCGCAAACACCAGGGACATCACCGAGCGAAACCAGGCTGAAAAAGATTTGGAGCGCGTTCGCTATTCCATTGAGAACCTTACAGAAAGCGTGCTATGGGTGGGTGAAGAAGGGTCTTTCATCGATTTCAATAATACATCGTGCGAAAGACTCGGCTACTCCCGTGAAGAAATGATTAAAATGTATGTGTCCGATATAGACCCTCATTTCTCACAGGAAAGATGGCCGACTCATTGGGAAGAAATGAAAAATCAAGGAAAATTGATTCTTGAAACAGTTCATCGTACCAAAAACAACCAATTGATTCCTATGGAGTTGTCTATCCATCATCAGAAGTTTGGAGACAGTCGCTATAACTGTGTTCTGGGCAGGGATATCTCCGAACGTAAACGGACCGAGGAAGAGCGGAAAAAACTCCAAGCCCAACTTACTCAGGCCCAGAAAATGGAATCCATCGGGTCCCTGGCCGGAGGCATTGCCCATGACTTTAACAATATTCTGTTTCCCATTGTAGGTCTGTCGGAAATGATGCTGGATGACTTTCCCCCCGGCAGCCCGGAACATCATAACCTGTATGAAATCTTCAAGGCGGGCAAAAGAGGACGGGAAGTGGTCCAGCAGATCCTTTCCTTCAGTCGGCAGTCGGAACATCACCTCATTCCTGTTCACATCCAGAAAGTACTCAAAGAGGTTTTAAAACTCTGCCGCGTCACTATTCCGGCGGATATCGCAATTACAACCGATATCCAGACCGACTGCGCACCGGTGATGGCAGACCCCACCCAGATCCACCAGATCACCATGAACCTTATCACCAATGCCTATCATGCCGTTGAATCCACCGGCGAAACCATAACGGTTCAGCTCAAAGAGACCGATTTTATTGACGAGGATGACCCGGCTGTTCACCTGGCATCCGGCCGCTACGCAGTTCTGTCGGTTTCTGATACCGGCACCGGCATCGACCCTGCTGTCATGGACAAGATCTTTGATCCCTATTTCACGACCAAGGAAAATGGAAGGGGCACCGGCCTTGGCCTGGCAACGGTATACGGCATTATCAAAGCCCATGGAGGGAACATCAGCGTTTACAGTGAAAGGGGAAAAGGGTCTTCCTTTCATGTCTATTTGCCTGTGAGGGAGAAATCGGCAGATGTTGCTCCTGAAAAACAGCATCAAGATATTCCCACAGGCACGGAACATATCCTGCTGGTGGATGATGAAGCACCGATTGTTCACCTTCAAAAACAGATGCTTGAACGCCTGGGATACCGCATCACCAGCTTTACCAGCAGCGTGGATGCCTTGAAAGCATTCAGGACCGATCCATCCTGCTTTGATCTGATCATAACCGATATGAATATGCCGAATACAAACGGGATGCAGCTTGCAGAAGAACTGACTGCCATTAGATCCGGTATTCCTGTAATCATCTGTACCGGATTCAGTGAAAGGATCAACAGAGAAAAATCGGATGCTATTGGTATCAACGGTTTTTTAATGAAGCCGGTTGCCAAATCTGAAATAGCTGAAATGGTTCGCAATGTACTGGATCAGACAAAGTATAGCACGCAACCATAATCCGATACTGGAAATTTATTGAGGGGATTTGATAAAAGATATCGCAATCAGGGATGTGGTCTTGGGCAAATTTGAAATTTCCAAATGAATCTGGTACATTCAACGTGGAATGGCCCCATCTGGGCAGCGCTCGTGCTGGGAGTTGTCTGGGCGGTCTGGCACCTGAAAGAGGTTTCTGGCCGTTGAATGATGTGGTCTGGGCAATCCGGTCCAGTGATTTCAGCGCATGGTTGATATCCGACTGGATGGCTGCCCTGCTTTCATGTGAGTGGCTGTCACTTGATGCCTGGATGGATTTGGTTTTTATGGTATTGATAAGACCTGCAGCTTCTTCAAGGGCGCCATCTGCAATTTGGGCCACAAAATGGCATCATTTGCATTTTTTATCGCCTGGCCCATGCCGGCAGCTGACTGTTCAATCTGTCAGCAATGGTCATTCCGGATGCATCATCAGCCGCCTTGTTTATTCTTTTCCCGGTTGACAGCCGATTGATCGAATCTGAAAAAGATTTGTATGCATCGCCTAATTGCCTGGTGGCAAACATGCTGGATGTGTTTGAATTTATTTTCATGAAATAAGTCCTCCCTATTTCTTTATGGGTCTTATGTTGCCACAAAATATGTCACGCAAATTTCATGCTGGCAAAATCAAAAAGCAATGCCTGCTTAAAACCAGGGGGTTCCGGTAAAACCCCATAAATCTATAATGGGTTGCTGTCAATTTTTGTCAATGTGACTGCCCAATAATGAATATCACATCGGAACCGGCTCTCATTTAGGCCAGATAGTATCATTTAGAAACGACTGGAAACACCTGCTTGCTTTTTGTCGTGTTGATATGGTATGCATCACAAAATATTGAAAAACCTCTCGCTTTTTCCCAAAGCCTTGGTTGGTGGAAATAGTTGAAGCATTAAAGATCGGCTGTGGTATATGTTCCCCGGCCCCGCAGCTCAACCGTTAGCTTGTAAACGAGACTGAAGCATAAGGTGCGGGAAGTTTTAGATAAATCCCCGGACAACTCTCAAAGATAATCCTATGGTTGATTATTATCCGGCAGGGTTGTCATACAGTCGCAGGAACCGGCTGGCGGCAGACCAAAGGTGGATTCGGGCGTTTGACCGGTCTGATATTTCCGGCATGGTTTCAACTGTGATGGCATAAGGAGTGACATGACACCGGCACCGAACCAGACAAGCAGTAATTTTCCCTATCTGGCCGTGGTTTTTCTGACTGCCATCTTTTTTCTGAATTTTATCATCCGCATCATCATCTCTCCGCTCATGCCCACTATCCTGGAGGACATGGGACTGACCCCGGACCAGGCCGGGTCATTTTTTCTGGTGTCCGCATCCGGGTACTGCGTGGCCCTTCTGTGCTCCGGGTTTGTGTCGTCCCGCTTCCTGCATGTCAAAACCATCGTGTTTTCCGCCATTGCCACCGGCCTGATGATGGTGCTGACCGGGCTCTCCCACGATCTGACTCTCATGCGGTGGACTGTTTTTGCCTCAGGCATGGCTGCCGGGCTGTATCTGCCGTCAGGCATTGCCATCCTCACCACCACTGTTGCTGAACAAAACTGGGGAAAAGCCATGGGGATCCACGAGCTGGCCCCCAACATCAGTTTTCTGCTGGCCCCGCTCCTTTGCGAGGCTCTGCTGTTGTGGATGACCTGGCGTCAGGTGCTGTTTTGTGTGGGGGCCGCCTCCATCTTGATGGGATTGTCTTTTCTGCGGTTTTCCCGGATCCGGGATTTTGCCGGAAAAGCCCCGAATTTCAAAGCGTTTGCTCCTCTGGCCGCCACTCCGTCCTTCTGGTGCATGATGCTGCTGTTCAGCCTGGGGGTGTCCGGAACCCTGGGGATATACGCCATGCTGCCGCTGTTTTTAGTGAACGCGCACGGCATGACCCAGGCCCAGGCCAATACCCTGATCACCCTGTCCCGGGTGGCCACGCTGCCCATGCCCCTGGTGATCGGTTGGATTTCCGACCGGTTCGGCCTGAAACCGGTGCTGGCCATCGTGCTGGCGGTGAATGGTATCCTGGTGTTCGGTATCGGGGTGTCCAATGGATTTCTTCTGCAGGTATGGGTGTTCTGTCAGCCCGTGGTGGCGGTGTGTTTTTTTCCGCCCGCATTTGCTGCATTGTCCCATATCGGCTCTGAGGAGATGCGCAGCGTAGCAGTCTCATTTACCATACCGGCGGCCTTTCTGGCGGGCGGCGGTTTGGTGCCCAGTCTCATCGGTATCCTGGGGGACAAGGGATGGTTCGCTGCAGGGTTTATGGCGGCCGGGGGCCTGGTTCTGGCGGGGGCGGTAGTTCCCTTTTTTCTGACCTTCCACAAACCGGAAAACTGAATCCGAAAATCCACCCGGACCGGCATACCCGAAAAACCTTGTGGCCTCTCAGCCATTATTGTTACTGAAATTTTCCCAGAACTTTTGATAAAAGATACCAAAATGATGCCAAACCTGATACTGTCGGTGGATATCATTTGAACCATTGAAAAGGAAGGTACATATGAAAAAATCCATTGGCGCAAAGACAATCCTGTATCCCGCACCGGTGCTGATCGTGGGGACCTATGACAAAGAGGGCAGGCCCAATGCCATGACAGCCGCCTGGGGCGGCATCTGCTGTTCAAGCCCGCCGTGTGTCACCGTGTCTTTGAGAAAAGCGACCTACAGCTACAATTGTATCGTTGAAAGCGGATGCTACACGCTGAGCATCCCTTCAGAAACATATGTGGAGGCAGCGGATTATCTGGGCATGGCATCCGGCAAAAAAGAGGACAAATTCAAAACCGCCGGACTGACACCGGTGAAAAGCGACCATGTCAATGCCCCTTACGTCAAAGAATTTCCTCTGGTTCTGGAGTGTAAACTGATACACACACTGGAGATCGGGCTGCATACCCAGTTTGTCGGAGAAATACTGGATATCAAAGCAGAGGAATCCATTCTGACGGAAAACGGCCTGCCTGCAATCGAAAAAGTGAAACCGATTCTTTATGCCACGGCTGAAAAGGCCTATTTCAGTATCGGCAGCAAAATCGGTGATGCCTTTTCCATTGGAAAGCGCCTCAAATAGAGGATGCTGAAATATTCATTTCAACACATGCCAGAGACAGGAACAGCCTTATGTCATTGGAATCAGTCAAACAGTTTTTTTCAGATTATCAAATGGACCATCGCATCATGGTGTTAGAAACCTCCACTGCAACAGTTGAGGAGGCGGCAAAGGTACATGGGGTGGATCCCGATCAGATCGGCCGCCGGGGACCGGAATGCATCCATACGATTGACAATAGCGGAGCTGAAGCAGTTCTCAAACTGTAAAGACTGGGTGGATGTGTGCAAACAGCACGGATCTGAAGGAAATTTAATATAAAAAAGCACGCAGCCAATACCGCCAACCCGCCGAATTACCAGTTTGA
>JAABSS010000467.1 GCA_011390235.1 Desulfotignum sp. | reverse complement strand
ATTTGTTCAAAAATACCACAATTTTGGGCACCCCAACCTGACGGGCAAGAAGAATATGCTCCCTGGTCTGGGGCATGGGGCCGTCATCTGCGGAAACAACCAGAATAGCGCCATCCATCTGGGCTGCACCTGTGATCATGTTCTTGATATAGTCGGCATGGCCCGGACAGTCCACATGGGCATAATGACGGGCAGTGGTTTCATATTCCACATGGGCGGTTGCAATGGTGATACCACGTTCTCTTTCTTCCG
Source organism: Desulfotignum sp. (assembly GCA_011390235.1). Next base: position 9,062 of record JAABSS010000467.1, on the reverse strand, counting down.
GGGCCTTGTCAATCTCATCAAACGGCACATAGGTGGCATTGCCCCTGAGCCCGGCATGTTTTGTAATTGCGGCAGTCAACGTGGTCTTGCCATGGTCGATATGACCAATCGTGCCGATGTTTACGTGCGGTTTTTTCCGCTCAAATTTTTCTTTAGCCATTTCCTTAATCCCTCCTGCCATTGGTTATGGAGCCCATGACCAGAATCGAACTGGTGAACCTCTTCCTTACCAAGGAAGCGCTCTACCGACTGAGCTACATGGGCACAAAACGCAAATTCAAATTACATCTACTCCTACTGCGCGGGGATCCTCATGGCTGGAGCGGGAGACGAGGCTCGAACTCGCGACATTCAGCTTGGAAGGCTGAAGCTCTACCAACTGAGCTACTCCCGCAAAACGATAACTCATATAGCTGACTTTTTATCAACTATCATGTAGTAACGACCGCTATCAAGATCTCCTACATAAATTATGGTGGTGGGGGGAGGATTTGAACCTCCGAAGGCTGAGCCGTCAGATTTACAGTCTGATCCCTTTGACCACTCGGGAACCCCACCCGGGTTCTATGTTTCTATCTGGAGCCGATACCCCGAATCGAACGGAGGACATTCTCATTACAAGTGAGATGCTCTACCAACTGAGCTATATCGGCACATCAATTTGCAGCAATCCTTGTCACGACAAAAAGACCGGGTGATAATAACAGAGCAAATTGGGTTTATCAAGTGCTTTTTTCACAATTTTTGGCCAATGACAAAAAATTGTCTGTTCAGTATCCCGACATCCGCCCAACTGCCTTTGCATACCGGACTTCCCCTATAACTATGTGGCCTTGGACATCCCAAAAAAATGGTTCAACAGCCTGGTTCACCAAAATTCATGCAATCTGATCTATATACAATATTAAATTGGGTATTACAAGACAAAAATCTCACATCAATCGATTTGCCAAAAGGCAACCACCCTAAAAAGGATTCGGGAAAGCCCTGGATTTTCGGTTTTTATGACCGGAATTCAGTTGAAACACCCGTAAAACAGCCTTTACTGTTGACAACCTCATTTAAATTTATTAAATATCAGCCAAATTCCTAAAACCGAATCAGGTTCTTTTTCCGGAGGAGGATAATTGAAATTCACCAAGTTTATCACAACCATAACCGCATTGATTCTTTTCACAGGGTGTCAGCAGTCATATCAGAATTCTGTCACTCCTTCCCGAGGGGTGAACCCTGACAAAACCGACCAGGCAAGGGTGACAGACAGTCAGAAACCCGCTGCTTTATCAGATGCCACGGCTTCAAAGAATGCACCCGAAGGCAGTGCGGACAACGATTTTGCAGGTCGGTCAACCTCCCGGCCAACCACAGACCCGGACCTGTCCGGTTTGCAGGTTTCATCTGAAACCACTGCCGTGGCCGTCGATGTTTCAGAAACGGTTCCCGAAGAAACGGAAACCGATGTTTCCGGGGCCAGTGCTTCTGAACAGGCGAAAATCGATCAGGCCCTTGAGTTCTGCAACCTGGCCCAGGAAATGTGGGAAGCCGGCAGGCTTGAGGAAGCGCTTTCCCATCTTGATAATGCCTATTCATTTATTATGGAAATCGATCCGGAACAATCCCTTGAGTATATACAGCAAAAAGATGATGTCCGGTTTCTGATTTCCAAGCGCATCCTTGAAATCTATGCTTCCCGCCAGGTTGTTGTGCCAGGTTCCCATGATGAAATACCCATCACCATGAACGACCATGTAAAAAGAGAAATAAAGCGCCTTACCGGGCCTGAAAAAAATTTTTTCATCAGTTCTCTGGAACGTTCCAGCCGATACAGACCATATATTGTCGCCCAGTTGCGGGCCGCGGGCCTGCCCGAGGAGCTTTCCTGGCTGCCTTTGATTGAAAGTGGATTCAAGCTGCGTGCCCTGTCACCTGCCAGAGCCCTGGGATTATGGCAGTTCATCCCCTCCACCGGCTACAAATTCGGGTTGACCCGCAATTATTACATTGACGAACGCATGGATCCGGAAAAATCCACCCGGGCAGCCATTGCATACCTTAAAGAGCTGCACAACCTTTTTGGTGACTGGACAACTGTTCTGGCAGCCTATAATTGCGGAGAAGGCCGTGTATTGCGGATTATCCGCCGCCAGAAAATCAATTACCTGGACAATTTCTGGGACCTGTACCAGAGTCTGCCCAGGGAAACCGCCCGGTATGTCCCACGATTTCTGGCCACCCTTCATATCATCCAGAACCTGGATACCTATGCCATACATACCAGGACCCCCCTGAGTCCGATTCCCTACAAAACCTTTGACATTCAAAAACAGCTCCGCCTGGCAGACATTGCCAGAGAAATCAACGTTGGTGCAGACATACTGAAAACCCTGAACCCGGAATTACGCTACGGCCTGCTCCCCCCTGAAAATTATACACTGAAAATACCGGAAGAAAAAGCTGATCAGTTTTTGGCGGTTCTGGAAAAAATCAAAACCACCTATTCTCCTCCCCAGTTGTTTGTGCGCCACAAAATCAGGAGGGGCGAAACACTTTCCAGCATTGCAAACCGATATAAAACTTCAGTTGCTGCCATTGCCAGAGCCAATAATATAAGCCGGGCCCATCGGATCATTGCCGGCAAAGTTATTAAAATCCCCGGATCAGGAACCGGGGCCCAGGCGGCAAAAACAGCCCGGGTTTCTACAAACAAAAAGCCTGTTAACTACAAGGTCCGGAAGGGAGACAGCCTGTGGCTTATTGCCAGAAAATTTTCCACCACCACAAAACAGATCATGGCAAACAACGGATTAACCAGTTCCACACTTCATGCCGGACAGGTACTCACCATCAATCCAGTTCAGACCGCTCCTGCCGGTTCCAGGGGTGTTTACCAGGTGAAATCCGGTGACAATCCGTTTTTAATTGCAAAAAAACACCAGATGAGTTTACATCGGCTCCTGGCTTTGAACCGTCTGAGTAAAAACAGCAGAATATTTCCAGGCCAGAAATTGATTGTCGAATAAAAAACGCCCCCGTAGCTCAGTGGATAGAGCATAGGATTCCTAATCCTTGAGCGCAGGTTCGATTCCTGCCGGGGGCACCACACCCAGCCGATGGCCGCATGCCGGATATGGATACAACACCTGACCGCAATCTTTGTTTTCCTGAACCACCGGAACTTCTTGCACCGGCCGGAAATATGGAAAAACTGGAAATTGCCATTCATTATGGTGCGGATGCAGTGTACCTGGCAGGCAAGGATTTCAGTCTCAGAAACTATTCAGGCAATTTCACGGACCAGGAGCTGGAACAGGCGGTTGCCCTGGCCCGCTCACACAATGTAAAGGTGTACCTGGCCTGCAATATTTATTCACGAAATGATGAACAGGACCGGATCAGGGTTTTTCTGGAAAAAATTGGAAAAATCGGTCCGGATGCCGTTATCATCTCGGATCCCGGAATCATTATGCTCAGCCGCAGCATCATTCCCCATGTGGATATCCACCTGAGCACCCAGGCCAACACCACCAATTACAACAGTGCGCTATTCTGGAAAAAGACAGGCGTTAAGCGGGTGAATCTTGCCAGGGAACTGTCTCTGGATGAAATTTCTGAAATCACCACACAGGCAGACATTGAAACCGAAGTCTTTATCCACGGTGCCATGTGTATTTCTTATTCCGGCCGCTGCCTGCTGAGCACTTTTCTGAGCAACCGGGACAGCAACCGCGGGCTGTGCAGCCATCCCTGCAGATGGCAGTACGCAGTTGTGGAAGAACTGCGGCCCAATGAGTTTTATCCTGTTACCCAGGACGATCGGGGAACCTATATCTTTAATGCAAAAGATCTGTGCATGATTTCCCATATGCCTGAATTGATAAAAGCAGGTATCACCTCCTTTAAAATAGAAGGCCGCATGAAAGGGATACACTACCTGGCTGCTGTGGTAAAAACTTACAGGGATGCCATTGATACCTATATGGCTGATCCAAAAGGCTATACCTTGAATACCCAATGGCTGCATGAGCTTTCCCGGGTATTTCACAGAGAATACAGCACAGGATTTTTTTTTGAAACACCAGATGCAGAAACCTTGAATTACAAAAATATTCACCAGGGCAAAATCCACAGCTTTGTCGGAAAAATACTGGCATCCCTGAACGATGGCTGCCACCTGGTGGGCATCAGAAACAAACTGTGTCTAACAGACCGTGTGCAGGTGCTTTCACCAAAAGTTCCTGCAGCAGAATCAGCAATTGTGGCACTATGGGATGCTGACGGGATACCCGTTGCCCATGCCCAGCCAAATACTAGGGCAATCGTGAAGCTGGAAAAAAATTTTCTTCCCCATGATATTATCCGTAAACTCTGATGCCCGGCAATTGATTCTTAATTTGACTTTCCAGGTTATTTTCTGTAAATAGCTCTGATATTAAGCCGAATTTTGTCCATTTCCAAAAAAATCCTTCAGGAGAGGTGTAATGTTTGAAGATGACGAAACCCTGCAAATGTACATTGAAGAATCGCTTGAACACCTGGGTGATATCGAAACCGATCTGTTGTCCATCGAGGAGACCGGAGAAAATATCGATCTTGATCTGGTGAACAATGTCTTCAGAGCTGCCCATTCCATCAAAGGCGGTGCCGGATTTATGGGGTTAACCACTATCAAGGAACTTGCCCATCATCTGGAAAATGTCCTTGGTCTCATCCGCAACCGTGAACTTATACCGGAATCCAGCAGGATCAATGTGCTTTTAAAAGGGTTTGATGAACTGGAAAACCTTTTGAACACTATTCAGACCAGCAATGAAACTGATATTTCCCATCACATCCAGGCCCTTGAAAATATTACCATATCGTCTCTGCCGGAAGAAAAACAGGACATGGCAACCCAAATGGTGGATATTGTCCTGAAGGACAAGCGGATTTTTCCACAGGTATCTTTGTATGACATGGAACAAGCCCGGGCAGAAGGCAAAAATGTGTTTCTGGTGGAGTATGATCTGATCACAGATATCCACCGCAAAGGCAAAACCCCCCTTGAGGTACTGCACAGCCTGGAGAAAACAGGAACCATCATTGACTGCAGAATTGATTTTGATTGTGTGGGCACTTTAGACCGGCCCGTGGATTCCTTCAGGATCCCATTCCAGGTATTGTTTGCATCCATTATCGAATATGATATGGGTGAAACGTTGTTTGACATCTCCAATCAGTATATCCATGCTGTTACAGACAAAATGATGGCTGCATCCACTGCAGATCAGGCCCATGCCCAGCCGGCAGCCATGCAGGCAAAAGAGGCCGTTGCCATGCCTGATTCCTCCGCTGTCCCCCCGCTGACAACAGAAGCACCGGCTGCACAATCTCTGCCGGTCCAAAACGATGTGCCGGCCCGGGGCGGATCACCTGCCATGAAGCAACCTGCCAAACCGGCCGGAACCAGTGAAAGCGACATTCAGCTGGGCCAGAAATCCCAGTCATCCTTGCGGGTCAATGTTGGGCTTTTAGATACCCTGATGACCCTGGCCGGCGAACTGGTGCTGGGCCGCAACCAGTTGCTGCAGGGAATCAATTCCGCCAATACCAAAGCCACGGAACTGTCCAGTCAGCGCATCGACATGATCACCTCCGAGCTCCAGGAAGCCATCATGCGGACACGCATGCAGCCCATAGCCAATATTTTGAACAAGTTCAGCCGGGTGGTCAGGGATATGTCCCATCAACTGGGAAAATCCATTGATCTGCAGATCATAGGCAAAGAGGTGGAACTGGACAAAACCATTCTGGAGGCCATCAACGACCCGTTGACCCATCTGGTGAGAAATTCTGTGGACCATGGTATTGAAACCCCCATGGAAAGAGAACAGATGGGCAAGGAAGCCACCGGGAAAATCACCTTAAAGGCGTTTCACGATGCAGGGCAGGTCAATCTTATCATCTCTGATGACGGCCGGGGCCTTGCACCGGAAAAAATTGCGGCTGCTGCCATTGCCAAGGATCTTATCACGGAACAGCAGGTGGCGGAAATGTCGGAAAAAGCCAAGATGGAACTGATTTTCCTGCCGGGTTTTTCAACGGCCAGTGAAGTCACCGATGTATCCGGACGGGGTGTGGGCATGGATGTGGTGGTAACCAATATCCAGAACTTAGGCGGCATCATCGAGCTTGATTCCACCCCGGGACAGGGAACAGATATCCAGATAAAACTGCCGTTGACCCTGGCCATTATTCCCAGCCAGATCACCTCTGTGGGCAAAGAACGGTATGCCCTTCCCCAGGTAAACCTCAATGAACTGCTCAGAATACCGGCTGCCCAGGTAAAAGAAAAAATTGAAAAGGTCGGGGACGCTGCCGTTGTCCGTTTAAGAGGAGAGCTGCTGCCGCTCTTGGACCTGGCACAGATGCTGGGCATTGAAAAAACCTTTACCGATCCTGCAACCCTGGAAGAACAAAGTGACCGGCGCACAAGCCTTGCCGACAGACGGTCCAGAAAACTCCTGACGGCACAAGAGGCTGATGCATCCGAACCGACTGCGGAACAAGAAGAACGCTCGGGAAAAGACAGGCGTTACCGTGCGTCATCTGCCATGAACATTGCGGTTGTGTCTGCCGGCGCATTTAAATACGGCCTGGTTGTTGACCAGCTGCATGATTCTGAAGAAATCGTTGTAAAACCGGTGGGCCGCCACCTGAAAAAATGTTCTGCATATGCCGGTGCCACCATCATGGGCGACGGCAAAGTAGCCCTGATTCTGGACATTTCCAACCTGGCACATACAGCTGAACTGGCAGCGGTTTCAGAGGCCGGCCAGATGGCCAGGGCCGCAGAGGAGGAAGCCAGAACGCTAAAAGACATGGCAGCGCTTCTGACCTTTAAAAATACCGATGCAGGACATTTTGCAGCCCCCCTCAACCTGGTGGAACGGATTGAAAGAATCAAAACCGCTGATATCGAACGTATCGGAGACAGAAAAGTGGTTCAGTACAGGGGCGGTGCACTGCCATTGTATGAACTTTCCCAGGTGGCTGAATTTGACCCGCTACCGGAAAAAGAACTGCAGGAGGTGATCGTCTTCAAGGTTAAAAACCGGGAGCTGGGCCTGATGGTTACCCCGCCGGTGGATACCATGGAAGTGATGCTGGACGTGGATGAAAGCACCCTGAAACAACCGGCCATAAACGGGTCCATGATCATCAACGGCCACACCACCCTGCTGGTGGACATTTTCGAATTGGTAAAAATCCTCAACCCGGAATGGTTTTCCCAAGAAACCCGTGCTGATGATGATATGGCACAGAATGGAGAAAAGATTCTATTGTTTGCCGAAGACTCTGCTTTTTTCAGAAACCAGGTCAAAAAATACATTGAAGAAGGCGGGTTCAAGGTAATTGAAGCAGAAGACGGCCGCCTTGCCTGGGAACTGTTGAAAGAGCGGGTCGATGAAATAGATCTTGTGGTAACAGATCTTGAGATGCCCAATATGGATGGGTTTGAACTTACCCGGCGTATCAAGAATGACCCGCGATTTTCCCATTTAAAGGTAATTGCCCTGACCTCTCTGGCCAGCAATGCCCACATTGAAAAAGGCAAGTCGGTTGGCATTGATGCCTATGAAATAAAGCTGGACAGGGAAAAACTGATCACTGTAATCAGACAATACCTGCATCTGTCCCGGAAATAAAAATCTTGTGAAGGAGACAAGAATGGATGATGAGACAACCAAAGACACCACCGCACAATCCATTGACTTTTCAACATTTTATGTTGGTGGTGCCCTGTGCGGCATAAATATATTGAAAATACAGGAGATCAACAAGCATTTTGACATCACCCGGGTGCCCCAGGCTGCGGATTATGTAAAAGGCATTTTGAACCTGCGGGGCAGAATCGTCACCATCATTGATCTGGGTGCAAAGCTGGGATTGGAACCGGTTACAGAAAACAAAGACAACAGAAACATCATCGTCAACGCTGAAGAGGAACACATCGGGCTTCTGGTGGATGCCATCAAAGACGTGGTTTCAGCCAGACAAGATGCCATTGAACCGTCTCCCTCCAATATCGGCGGTGTCAAAGGCAAATTTTTCCAGGGCGTTCTCAAGACTGAAAACGATCTGATCGGCATCCTTGATATTGATGAGGTCCTCAAAGAATAATGAACAATCTGACAGCGCTGGTCGTGGATGACACCATTGTATACCGCAAGATTGTAGGGGATATTCTCAAAGAGATCCCCGGAGTTGCAGTGGTGGGCACCGCCAACAACGGCAAAATTGCCATGTCCAAAATAAAGTCTTTGAAACCGGATCTGATTACCCTGGACATTGAAATGCCTGAAATGACAGGCATTGAAGTGCTGCAACAGCTGCAGGGTATGGACCATGCCCCCAAAGTAATCATGGTATCCACCCTGACCCGGCATGGCAGCGAAATGACCATCAAGGCCCTGGAACTGGGGGCATTTGATTTTATCGCAAAACCTGATGAAGGGACAATGGCCGGGAATCTGGCCAAAGTCAAAGAGGCCCTGACCCCTGTCATTACCGCTGTACAACACCAGAAAACAACCATCCGTAAAATCAGAGAAAAAACCATCCCGGAAGTCAGGCCTGTCAGACAACCCCATTCTTTGCCGGCGGCAGCGTTGCCTGCAAGACACCGGGGTAAAGCAAAATCCGAGATCGTGGGCATCGGCATCTCCACCGGCGGCCCCAATGCCCTGACCAAAATGGTTCCCATGCTCCCGGCAGATTTTACAGCACCCATACTCATTGTACAGCACATGCCCCCCATGTTTACCGCGTCTCTGGCAAACAGCCTGAACAACAAAAGCCGGCTTATTGTTAAAGAGGCCGAGGACGGGGATATACTGACCGCCGGTACCGTCTATATAGCACCAGGCGGCAGACAGATGAAAATTGTGGCCGGAGCGGACGGTGCCTCCAGAAAAATTCACATTACCGACGATCCCCCTGAAAACAGCTGCAAACCTTCTGTTGACTACCTTTTCAGATCCATTGCCCGGTATTATGTGGGCCGCGTCACCGGGGTGATCATG
>JAABSS010000466.1 GCA_011390235.1 Desulfotignum sp. | reverse complement strand
GCCGGCCTGAAGAAGCACCCGCAGGTCCTGCTTAAGGTTCTCCAGCCGTTGCGGGTCTTCCAGATCCTGCAGTAATTTTTCAATACTGACCCTGGAAGGATCCGTGTTCCCGGAAGGATCCCCCTGGGCCGTTGCCTCGGATGGTTGCAGGATGAAAAAAAACAATACCAGGACGAACCAGAAATAACCGCATGAACGTATGAAAGCGTGACGCATCAATTCTCCTTGGATGATTGGATCAGGGCAAAAATTTTCTTTTTTGTCTTTTTTGTGCCCATAACAACCACTTGGTTAACTGTTTGTTGCTGGCATGCAGATACCATATTTTTGCCTTTTATGCAATCGCAGCAAAAAACAAAGACAGACATGTTTCCACCACCAGGCAGGCCCTGTCAGACGTCATCCGGGGATTGCAGGGCACTGACCGGCAGTTTCAGGGTGATACAGGTGCCGGTACTGCCGGATTCGATCTCCAGGGATGCCCCCATGAGTTTGGCCCGGTAATTCATGATGCGCAGCCCCATGCCCCGGAATTCCGGGGAAGGGGTGAAGCCGGTACCGTTGTCTGTGATGCCCAGAGAAAACCAGGTTTTTTTGTGAGTCATCTCAATGATAATCCGATCGGCCCTGCCGTGGCGGATGGCGTTCTGCACCGCTTCCTGGGCGATATGGTACAGGTTGATGTTGACCATGTCGCTGCCGGCCGGTATTTTTTCATGGTACAAAAATGCGCAGTTCACCTGGTGCACTGTTCTGGTGTTGGCAGCCAGTTCCTGCATGGCGGACAAAAGGCCGTGTTTGAAGTATACCGGGCACAGGCCCCGGGCCAGGCTTCGGGTTTTGCGTATGGCTTCCTGGATCAGCCGGATAATGTTTTGTGCCGACTGGACCGCTTCAGGAGCGGTTTTTTCCATTTTGGTCTTCAGCACCTTGCTCAATCCTTCCACGCCGATGAGATGGGGACACAGATCATCGTGGAGGTCATTACCGATTTTCTGGCGTTCCTTTTCTCCGATCTCCATGATCGCTTTTTCCAGCTGCTTCACCCGGGATACATCCCGATGGGTAATCACCGTGCCCAGGGGGTTGTTGTTTTTGTCCCGGTACACCGATCCCCGGAGGGTGACATCGATGCGCCGGCCGTCTTTGGCTTTCCGGGTGGTTTCGGTGCGGGGGAGCACATGGCCTTTCAGAATGGCGTGGATCCCTTCCATGGCCTGCTTCCACTGTTCTTCGGGCACAAAATGGTCCATCTTCCTGCCCAGGCTTTCTTCCGGGGTGTAACCGAACACCCGGGTGAATGCCGGGTTCAGATAGGTCACACACCCATCCATGTCATAAACGATGATAGGATCGGGTGCGGCCTCCATTACAGACCGGTAGCGTTCTTCACTCTCCTGCAGCGCTTCCTGGGCCAGTTTACGTTCAGCAATCTGGGCTTTGAGGTCCCGGCTGTAAGTCTCCAGTTTTTCCATAAAAGAATTGTAGTAAAAGGTGATCTGCCCTACTTCATCCAAAGAGTGCATAGTGACCATTCGGTTGGAAAACCCGTCTCTGATGTCTTCATTGAGCCGATCCTTCAGACTGCGTAAAGGCTCTGTTATGGTGGCACTGAAAAAAAAGGTGATGGGAATAAACACCACCAGGGACACCAGTCCCACCAGTATGATGAAGTGTTTAATGGTATCGAGCGGAGAGAAGAAATCCGCCATATGGATGGTGGAGGCAACGATCCACCGGTATTCAGGAATATGGTTGAAAAAGATCAGCTTTTTGTCCTGGTGCTCTCCGATTTTTCCCTGCCATGAAACCACCTGGTTTTCATTTCTTTGTTCCAGGATTTTTTTGAAACCCGCATCCTCATAACCCGGGATTGAAAAGACATTGGCACCTTTTCGTTCCGGATGGATGATAAAGTTGCCGTCGGTGTCCAGCACACAGGCATAACCGGTTTTTCCAAAACGCTGTTCCAGGATGCTTTTTTCAAAATCAGAGATCTGCATCAGCTCTGAAAACTCATTTCTGTAGGAAGATACCGTGATCATCCAGTCCCAGGGGGCAAAATATGCAAGGTACAATGCCTTGGGCCGCGGGGCCTCATCATCCGGGTTCTGCCAGTCATACTCAATATATCCTTTTTTTTTGTTCACCATTTCCCGGACAAAGGCGTGATCGGAAATATCCAGTCCTTCCAGCAGTTTTTTGGGGTGCCGCACCACCCGGCCTGATCCGTCCAGGATACAGATATAGCCGTGGGTACCGATCTTCTGGGAAAGCATAATATCAGCAGCCTGGTTTTTTGCCTCCTTTTGTGTCAGCCTGCCATCGGCCTGGAGCCCATACAGGTGCTGGACAATATCCAGATTTTTTTCCGCCGTGGCCCGCAGATAATTTCTGATGGAGACGGATGCAGCGGTTTTTACATTGTTGACCATGGCGGATGTGGCATTGTGCAGTACATTTTCCATGTTTTTTTCAACATTTTGTTTCACAATGGCATAGATGGTGAGGCTGGAAAGGCCCATGATCACGACGAAAGTGAATGAAAAAATGCACAGGATCTTATAGCGGATGGGTAAATTTCCAAACTGATGAAACAGGTTCATAACACCCCGGTAAAAATTAGTTTTTTTTGTAATGGCCACGCCCCTTAAGGGCAGGCATTTTTGTGTTAAAACCCCGCCGGAAAAAGGCGGGCGGTTCTTTTTTCCAGGCGGTTCTGCAGGGCCAGATCCGCCACGTTCTGCCGGAGCATGTCCAGGACATCATCGATGGATTCATGGATTTCCATGGCCCGGGGATGTGCCTGGATCATGGCGAAAAACGCCTGGACTACGGCCGGGTCAAACAGGGTGCCCACCCCGTGTTTCAGTTCAAAAATAGCGGATGGCAGATCCATTTGCTGCATGCCGGGCCGGCCGGCAATCATGGTTTCAAACACATCGCACACCGCCAGGATCCTTGCCCCCAGAGGGATGTGCTCTTTTTTGATCCCGTCCGGGTAACCGCTGCCGTCGAACCGTTCATGGTGGTGCCTTATCATGGGGGCAATCTGGCTGAAAAAGGTCAGGGGCACCAGGATATCCGCCCCCAGTACCGGATGCTGCCGGATCTGCTCCATCTCCTTCGGGGTCAGGTGCCCCAGGCGGTCCAGCACCGTATCCCGGGTGCCGATTTTCCCGATATCATGGAGAATGCCGGCATGAAAAATGTTTTTTACCATGGCCTCATCCAGGCCCATCTGCCGGGCCGTAAGCTTTGCCAGGACAGCCACCCGCCGGGAATGGCCGTGGGTGATCCGGTCCCGGGCCTCGATGGCCAAAGCAAACCCCTCCACGATTTTCCGGTAGATGTCCAGAATTTTTCTGTCATGGCCCATGGCTTTTTCCAGGGCAATGGCCCCTTGCTCCCCCAGGGCGGTGACCAGTTCCAGCTCATGGGCAGTCAGGGTGCGGGTGCCGGTGAAATAGACGGCCAGAAGTCCGGTGTAAGGGCCGGCAATGTCAAAAAAAAGTCCGGTCACGGAATTGATTTTTCTTTTTCCCAGCCGCTCCAGATCCGGGATCCGTTCATCTTCTCTGGCGTTGGGAATGACCACGCAGTTTTGTTTCCGGTGTTCGAACAGGGTCATAAGCGCTGCATAATCAATCTGCATAAGGCTTTTAAAGTCGAATCCATGAAAGATCTTTGTTTCAATGCATTGTTTTTCTGTGTTCAGTATCCAGAAGATACTGCCTTTGGCGGACAGGATTCGGGTGATGTTTTCCACAATGCACGCCAGAATGTCTCTGGTATCGCTGTTGGCATGGATTTTTTTGCTGATCCGGGCAAAAAGGGTGAAAAACTGGTGAAAGTCCGGTGTCATATTGCTCCCTGGACCGGTTTGAAAAAATCGGTCAGTTGAAAAAATTCATCCATCTCATAGTGTAAGTGCGGCGGATCCGTTTCTGGAGGTGAATCACCGTATCCAGAACAGCCTTCAGCTGTCTTTTTTCTTCCCGGTTCAGGCGGGACATATCTGCGCAGTTGACCGGCAGGTCCGGGTGCCTGTTCCGGGTCAGGTGGCTGGCGATTTTCAGACGGTTCAGATGGTAAAATGCATCCAGGCTCTGTTCATATTCGTCGATATCCAGCACACCCCGGTCTTTGAGGGCAGCCACGCGTGCCAGGGTGGACGGACAGAAGATCCCCTGATTCAATGCCAGGATACGTATGGCATTGATAAGATGGACCAGGCCCGCGGTTTTAATGTTGAAGCAGGCACGGCAGCCCTGAATCCGCTGGGTCCGGATCCGGCCGAAAATGGTTTTGGGGGAGCTGAACAGAAAATCATCACGGGTCAGAAAGTGGTTGACCACCGGGTTTTCCTGAAACAACCCAGAAACCCGGTCCCAGAGGGCCTGTGCCATGGGGAAATCCCCGTAGACCGGCCGGAAATCCAGCAGAATTGTCAGGGTCCGGATATCTGCGGGTTCAGCCGATCCGATCCACTGGTCCAGGGCCCGATGCCACCGGGTCCGGGTCCGCCGCCATTGCGGGTTGGTGGCCATGACATCGCCTTTGCACAGGGAAAATCCGAACCGGTCCAGATCCGTGACCACCTGCCCGGCCAGGTCGGCAAAATAGATGTCCCACTTTTTTTCTTCAGACTGCGGCGGGTCCGCATAAATCAGGGCATTGTCCTGGTCGGTCCTCACCACCTGTTCCTGTCTGGCATCGCTGCCCATGGAGATCCAGCAGAACGGGCCGGGCAGGGGGCGCTGGTCACGGGTTTTGAAAACCGTGACATGATGGGAGATGATCCGGGCGGTGAGGCGGTCATGGATGAAGGAGACCGCCGTGAAAATATCTGCCAGGTCGGTGGGGCTGTAGAGCATATGATGGATGAATGTATCCAGGTGCTCATTGAGCTGTTCCGGGTCCGGAAACGCCTGTTCATCAGACACCCGGTTCAGGATATCCTGAAAACGACCGTACAGTTCCGGAGCCAGATCCGGATCATCCGGTGTGCCGCAGGGGCCGGCCGGTGCGGCCATATCTGAGGTAAAACTGGTCATTTCAGCACCTTTTTTTGGGTCTGTCTGGCGATTTCCAGTTCTTCATCAGTGGGCACCACCAGGACCGCCACAGAGGTGTTCCCGGGGCTGATCCGCCGGGGCAGGGCCGCAGCGTCTTTGTTTCTGACCGGGTCGACCTCAATGCCCAGGCCTGCCAGGCCCCGGCAGCAGCGTTCCCGGACATCGGAAGCGTTTTCCCCGATCCCGCCGGTGAACACCAGCGCATCCACCCGGCCCAGGACGGCTGTATACGCCCCGATATATTTTTTGATGCGGTAGGCATACACATCCAGGGCCAGCCGGGCACGGTCATCTCCGGCGTCCGCCTTTTCCAGCACCGAGCGCATGTCATTTTCCCCGCACAGGCCTTTGAGTCCGCTCTGCCGGTTGAAAATTGCATCGATCTCATCCAGAGACATCTTCAGGTGCCGGGATAAAAAAAACGGGATGGCCGGATCCACATCCCCGGAGCGGGTTCCCATGACCAGGCCCTCCAGCGGGGTCAGTCCCATGGAGGTATCCACACTTTTGCCGTTCCGGATGGCTGTTGCACTGGCCCCGTTGCCCAGGTGCAGGGTGATCAGGTTCAGCTGTTCCAGGGGAATGTTGAGAAAATCGGCGGCTTTGCCGGCCACATATGCATGGGAGGTGCCGTGGAACCCGTACCGCCGTATCCGGTGGGTGTCATACAGATCATGGGGCAGGGCATACATATAGGCCTGTTTCGGCAGGGTCTGGTGAAAGGCGGTGTCAAACACCGCCACCTGGGGAGTGTTGGTAAAAACCGAGCCGGCCACCCGGATCCCGGTGAGGTTGGCCGGGTTGTGCAGCGGGGCCAGAGGGGTGTTTTCCTCGATTTCATCTATCACGTGCTGGTCGATGATCAGGGGCTCCTTGAATGTTTCGCCGCCGTGCACCACCCGGTGACCCACGGCGGCAATATTGGAAGTATCTTTGATTACCCCGTGTTTTTCATCCATGAGCAGGGCGGCGATGCGGGCCAGGCCCCGGGCGTGGTCCAGGTTTTCGGTGATCTCGATGGTGTTGCGGGTGCCGTCCGCTGCCATGGTGGTGTGGGACAGGGTCCCGCTATCACTGCCGATACGTTCGGCCATTCCCGCAGCCAGCACGGTTTCTTTTGTCATGTCAAACAGTTGGTACTTGATGGAGGAGCTGCCAGTGTTGATCACCAGGATCTTCATGACGGCTCTTTTTCCGCTGCGGCCTGGATGGCCGTGATGGCGATGGTGTTGACCACATCGGAAACCAGGCATCCCCGGCTCAGGTCATTGACCGGTTTGTTCAGCCCCTGGAGTACCGGGCCGATGGCAACGGCTCCGGCAGACCGCTGCACCGCCTTGTAGGTGTTGTTGCCGGTGTTAAGATCCGGAAAGATGAACACCGTGGCTTTTCCAGCCACATCGCTCCCCGGCAGTTTGATGCCCGCCACAATGGGGTCGATGGCGGCATCATACTGGATGGGCCCTTCGATCTTGATGTTCAGCTCCTGGGCAGCAGCCAGTTCTCTGGCCAGCCGGGTGGCCTCCCGTACTTTGTCCACATCCGCGCCTGTGCCGGACAATCCAGTGGAATAGGAGAGCATGGCCACCCGTGGGGCGATGTCAAAGGTCTGGGCGGTGCGGGCCGAACTGACTGCAATTTCAGCCAGCAGGGCCGCGTCAGGGTCCGGATTTATGGCGCAGTCCCCGTACACAAGGACCCGGTCCTTCAGGCACATGAAAAACACACTGGAGACAAAGGAGATGCCGGGTCGGGTTCTGATGATTTCAAAGGCTGGCCGGATGGTGTCCCGGGTGGTATGCACCGCTCCGGAAACCATGCCGTCGGCATCCCCCTTATGCACCATCATGGTACCGAAGAAGTTGGCATCACTCATGACATCCATGGCCGTTTCCAGGGTGATGCCCCGGTGGCTGCGCAATTGATGATAGGTCCGGACATACCCGTCAAATCTTTGGGAGGTCTGGATATCCAGAATATCTGCCTTGTCCATGTGCAGCCCCATCCGGGATATTTTCTTTTGTATCCGGGCAGCATTCCCCAGCAGGGTCAGATGCACCGCATCGCGCCGGAGCAGGATTTCCGCTGCTGCAAGAATACGCTCATCCTCTGCTTCGGGCAGTACAATGTGCTGTTTGTTTTTTCGGGCTTTCTGCAGCAGGCCGAATTCAAACATTTTGGGGGTCACCACGGCGGTGCGGGTGCTGATGATCTTATCGGCCAGCTTTCGGGAATCGATATGGGTGTCAAATACTTCCAGGGCTCTTGTGATCTTGCGTTCATTGTCCGGGGAGATGCCTGCATGGACCCGACTCACTTCAACCGCAGAAGGAAAGGTGTCCTGTTTGACCACCAGAATCGGTACCATGGTGGAAAATCCCTCGATCAGCCGGCACACCGGTTCTTCCGGTGTCAGCCCACCGGTGAGCATGATACCGGAGATATTGGGCATGGCCATGGAGGACACGGCGCAAAGACAGGCGACTATGACATCGGACCGGTCTCCGGGAGTGATGATCAGGGTGCCGTGGGTGATACGGGTCAGAAAATTGCGCAGCTGCATGGCCGCCACTGTAAAACTGTGCACATGCCGGTTGAGCTGGTCTTTGCCGTACAGGACATCAGCACCCAGAATATGGGCGATTTCACCCACCGTGGGATTTCCCAGATGGGTGTCATTGGGTATTGCATACAGCAGCTGTTCCGGAACCGGGCTTTGTGCGGCCAGTCGGGAGAGGATCTCAGGACCCTGGTCCGGCCGGGTTCGGTTCACAATGGTGGCAAGAACCTCACACCCCTCCTGAATAAAGGACTTGTGGTAGATGTTGATGGATTGAATCACCTCGTCCATGGATTTGTCCCGGGCGCTGGCAACCAGCAGGATGGGGCACCCCAGGTTTCTTGCGATCCGGGCATTGATATCAAACTCAAAGGAGGCTGAGGAGCCTTCCAGTTCGATACCTTCACACAAAACAAAATCATGGTTTTTTTCAAGTTCCTTGTAGGCCGAAAAAATTTCTTCCAGCAGGTCATCCTGCCTGCCGCTGCCGATGAGGTTGCTGGCTTTTGCCAATGTACAGGCGAACATTCTGTCAAAGGGGATGCCCAGCTTGAAGTGGGTGGAGAACAGCTGGATATCATTGTCGTGCAGGGGGGCGTCCGCATTAATGAGGGGCCGGAAAAATCCCACCCGGCCCACCTTCCGGATCAGCAGCTCCATGATTCCCAGAGATACGGCGGATTTGCCGCTCCGGGCCTCAGTGGCGGTTATAAACAGGTTGTTTGCCATACGCTCCCCATTATGTCATGCCTTTCCAAATCTTTTTTTGGTTGTAACATCGGCCCTTTAAAAGGTCAATACCGGCATGGCCCGTCTTGATGCAAGTAAAAATCCTGAAGAATAGCGTGTGTATCATAAATTATTAAAGCCTCGGAAAATTCGTGTAGCGGATAATTGATGCTTGAGCTTGTTGGGAGGCAGAAAAAATTGCACTGAAAAGTCAGGCAGCACTGTGGTTCTCCAGAACTGTGGTCCAGATGGTGGCCATGTATTCGCTGAACAGATAAAAACATATTGTCAATTGTTCATATTCCGGCCGTGTACATACAGTAACGGCAATACGGGCAGCCTCTTTGGGTGGATACCCGTAAACGCCACAAGAAATGGCGGGAAATGCAATGGACTGGCACCCATGTGACAGGGCAAGGTCTATACTTTTGTGATAGGCTGATTTCATACCAGGATAGACCTGTATTTAAGGATCGGACTGGACAGGGGCTCATGACACCGGATATCACAAACAAGTCCAGTATATCGTGTAAACAGACCCGAGCATTGATTTGTTGATGATACAGGCCTGAGTAAATCGACCATAGCAGGTTTTGAATAGGATCTGTATCATAAACTTTTTCAGCCCCAGAATATTCATGCAGTAGAAATTCTTAACTCGGAACAACTGGATTTTTCTTGTCTTAAATTAGTTACTCTGATACAAGTTCAACATATTGTAAGTGTATCGGGGTGGAGATAATATTTCGGATTAAGGGGGATTCCTATGATTTGGTTGACAAAAAGAAAGTTTTTATCCCTCCTTAAGCTGGAAAGATGATTTTCATGCAGGCACCAAGTCTATGCGCTGTCACTATAGCAACAGCATGAGATATCGTGTTGAGTAACTTAAATGGAAAAAAATTTAACCGCATCCGCCGACTTATTAGCCCCCTTGAAAAAGCTGCCCTTAAAAAACCGTCTGCTAT
>JAABSS010000465.1 GCA_011390235.1 Desulfotignum sp. | reverse complement strand
TCATTCCGGCACAGTATGAGGCATTGAGCGGCAGCTCCGCATACTACGGCGTCACCCGGGTGAAGATTGAAAAAGCGTAAAGGAGAAAAACAATGCCACGATATGCCATGGTAATCGACCGTCAGCGGTGTGTGGGCTGCGGTGCGTGCAGCATTGCCTGCAGAAATGAAAACAATGTGTCCGAAGGGGTGTACTGGTCCCACAAGATCACCGAAACCTCGGGGGTGTTTCCCAATGTCCGGTTCCATTACATTCCCACTTTGTGCAACCACTGCACCCATGCCCCCTGCGTCAGGGGCTGCCCCAACCGGGCCCTGTACAAGATTGACAACGGTATCACCATGCATGATCCCAAAAAATGCATCGGGTGCCGGTACTGCATGATCAACTGCCCGTACGGGGTCATTTATTTCAACTGGAAAGATTCCCACCAGTTCTGGAAAGACAAAAAAGAACTGCTGCCCGGCGGCACCCATTCCCCGGCGGAAGTGGTCCGGGTCGTGGACGGCAAAGGCACCCCCTACTACAACCCCCAGGTCAATTCCACCACACCGGATATCCGGCCCAAAGGGGTGGTGGAAAAATGCACCTTCTGTGAGCACCGGGTCCGGGCCGGATCCCTGCCCTACTGCGTGGAGGCCTGTCCGGCGGATGCCCGGATATTCGGTGATCTCAACGATCCCGAAAGCATGGTGAATCAGCTGCTGGGCAAATACAAGCCTTACCGGTTGAAAGAGGCCCTGGGAACAGAACCGGCCGTGTTTTACATCCGGGACTTCACCGCTGCCAACTACCCGAAAACGAAAGGAGCTGTATAATGAAATCCAAACTCTGGTTTTCCCTTCTGGGAATCGGTATTCTCCTGGGCCTGTGGACCGCGTTCAAGGTGTATACCGTGGGGTTTACCCTGTATGCCAAAACCGATGTCCTGGTGTGGACCCTGCCCTTGTCCACCTATATTTTCTTCAGCCTCACCAGTGCCGGGCTGGCTTTTGTGTCCGCCATTCCGGTGGTGTTAGGTGTGCGGCGCTACGATATCATTGAAAAACGCACGGTATTTCTGGAAATCGCCGTGCTGCTGGGATCTTTTGTCTGTCTGATTCTGCACATCGGGTCCCCCCTGAAGATCATCTATATTTTTCTTTCTCCCAATCTTTCCTCCCCGCTGTGGTGGCTGGCCATGCTCTACCATGTCTATTTTGTGGTATTGTTGAGTGCGTTCTGGCGTATCCATACTGCCAAAGTGAGCAAGGCTCTGGGCATCACCATCGCGGTAATCGCCGTGGGCACCTCCACCACCTTAGGATGGCTCATGGGCATGACCGATGCCCGGCCGGCCCTGAACGCCTCGTTCTTTTCCGTTTATTTTCCATTGACCGGTTTCGGGTCCGGCATTGCCGTGCTGCTTTTGTTCAGCATTGTTTATGAACGCATTGCCGGCCGGGCCGTAATGGAGATCCACACCCTTGTATCCCGTGAAACCGCCCGGCAGCAGACCTATAACTGCCTGGCACAATGCTGGCATATCCCTGATACCCCTATGGGGCCAGTTCTGGCAGCGCTGCTGAACCATCTGAAAGAGCTGGATTCAGCCGCATCCGAACCGGTTGACCGCCTGAAAACCCATGCAGCAAAAGCTGACAACCCGGTATCTTTGACACCGGAGTTCACCCGGCTGTTCATCGGTCCGTTTCATCCCCCCTGCCTGCCATACGGATCGGTATATATGGAAAAAAACCGGACCCTCATGGGGGACTCCACCATGGATGCCCTCACAAGATACCGAAACCTGGGTGTGGATCTTGATCAACATTTCAAAGAAGCCCCGGATCACATCTGTGCCGAGCTTGAATTCATGTGCCTGCTGGTCTATAAGGAACTGTCAGGTATCCGGTCCGGCAACCCCGGCCAGGTGCAGCAGATGCTGGCACATCAGCAGGCTTTTCTCAGCGAACACCTGATCCAATGGATCCCACTGTTCACGGACCGGGTGATGGAACACGCAAATACCTGGTTCTACCCGGATCTTGCCCGGGCCACCCGAATATTTCTGGATGAAGACCACCTTTACCTGGCCACCATTGACGCACCGGCCGAGCAATGCCGGGAAACCCAAACCCTGCAGGAATGAAGATGGAACCGTTTAACCTGTTACTGGAAAAATCAGCCGCAGCCCACGGCCACCTGTGCCCGGGCCAGGTGGTGGGGGTCAGAATGGCCATGCTCGGCTGCCGGCTTATCGGACTTACCCACCCCACCCGCAGGGACCAGATCAAAAAACTGCTGGTGTATGTGGAGATGGACCGGTGCACGGCAGATGCCGTGGCCCATGTCTCCGGGGTGAAACTGGGCAGAAGAAGCCTCAAATTCATGGATTACGGCATCATGGCCGCCACCTTTGTCAACCTGGAAACCGACCGGACCTTTCGGATCATTTCCACGGAAGAGTCCCGGGACCTGTGTGACATCTATGCCCCGGAACTGGAAGAAAAATCAAAAAAACAGATTCTGGCCTACAAACGGATGCCCGACAGTGTCCTGTTCCGGGTGCAGAAGGTGCAGGTGCAGGTGCGGGATGTGGACCTGCCGGGTCCCACCCGGCTCAAAGTCACCTGCACCCGATGCGGCCAGGTGGTCAGAGACGGCCGCCAGGTTGACAAAGACGGGCAGACGCTTTGCAAACCCTGTGCCGGCAACTGCTATTTTTCCCATGCAAAAGAGGTCACCTGGCCGGACATGAGCTGGTCGCCAACCATCAAGGAGGATGTACCGTGTTGAAAAAAATTTCTGTCACCGATGCGGTGGGCAAGGTTCTCAGCCATGACATCACTGAAATCCGGCCCGGGGAGTTCAAGGGCCCGGCTTTCAGAAAAGGCCACACCGTTTGCGATCAAGACATCTGCCACCTGCAGAAGCTGGGAAAAAACCATCTGTATCTCATTGATCTTGAAAAAGATGAAATCCATGAGAACCAGGCCGCGGCCATCCTGGCCAAAAGCCTGGCCGGCACAGGCATCACCTTTGACAACGACCCAAAGGAGGGCAAGATCTGCCTGTATGCCAAAACCGACGGCCTGCTCCGGGTGGATGCGGCAGCCCTGACTGCCTTCAACATGGTGGATGAGGTGATGTGCGCCTCTTTGCACAGCCACACCCTGGTGAAAAAAGGCCGGCAGGTGGCAGCCACCCGGGCCATCCCCCTGGTGATGAAGCGGGCCCCGGTCGAGCGGGCCGCCGCCATTGCCGGGAAGAACGGCGGTATTCTCAGTGTCCATCCCCTCAAAGCAAAGAAAACCGGCATCGTCATCACGGGAAATGAGGTGTTTTCCGGCCTGATAGAGGACAAGTTCGCGCCGATACTCAGAAAAAAAATTCTTGACCTGGGATCCACGGTTTCCGGGATCATGTTTGCCCCGGATGATGAATCCCTGATTCAAAAAGCCATTGAAACCCATCTGTCTGACGGGTGCGACCTGATTCTCTTGAGCGGCGGCATGAGCGTGGACCCGGATGACGTGACCCGCAAAGGCATCTGCAAAGCCGGTGTCACAGAAATACATTACGGGGCAGCGGCCCTGCCCGGGGCCATGTTCATGGTGGCCTATATCATCGGCACACCGCTGATCGGGGTGCCGGCCTGCGGGCTCCACCACCGGGTCACGGTGCTGGACCTGGTGCTGCCCCGGATTCTGGCCGGAGAGCATGTCGGCAAAAAAGAACTTGCCTTCTTAGGCCATGGCGGTTTATGCATGGACTGTCCGGAATGTGTTCACCCCCATTGCCCGTTCGGCAAAGGCATGTGATCCACGGTTACCCCGGGCAAAAGATTAATCAGAATTTAAAAGGGCACGCATAATCATCTGTTCAACTTCCTTTGATGCGTTTACATGCAACAAAATAATGTCTTTATTTTTCATTGCAAACACCCGGAATATTTCATCTCCAAACGCCTGTCCTATGGAATCAACTCCCTCAAAATCAAGGATCACGGTTTTAAAACGGTCAATCCTTGACAAAAGCCTTTTGGCTTGCGAACGGGACACAAGCATTTCGTTCCCGTATTGCGCCAGACGGACAGGCACTATCGTTTTATTGAAACCATAATCCTCGGTAGTGGTATAGGCATCAAAAACTTTTTTGACGTTTCTGGAAGAGTTGTTTTTCATCTTCATATAGACCAAGGTGCCTTTGCCTGGTTGGTATCTCTCAAGAACCCAATCAGATTCTTCGGTATGTTTATGTGAAAAATATGTGTCTCCTGATAAAATCTGGAAATCATCAACCATTCTTGAAGAAAAGAAAATACCCTCTCCTGTATGACGTGATGGATCAGTTGTAAGCTTTCCTTTGGATAATTCCAAAACAGCATGCCGTTCATCCAGCAACCCCATTTCCCGCTGAATTTTTTTAAATATCCCTTCTCCGTTGTCATGGATATATATCTCTGTGCTGACGGCATTTTTTTTCAGGCTGATTTTGACCGTTTGTCCTGATGAATGATCTATCGCGTTATTGAGAATTTCTGTGAAACAGTAACCCCATATTTCAATTATATTGTCCGGGAAATCGGAAAGCAGAACAGACATATCATTGCGCCAGACCACATCCTCCTGCAGGTTGTCATCCAGGGAAAATGTTTTTATCACTTCTGTATGTGGAGCAAGGCCATACCGGCGGGCCTTTGTGTGTCCAGACATAACCATTGTATTTTGTTCAATCAGTTGCCGCATGTGTTTATTTATTGCCTGTCGTGAGATATCGAACTTTTCTGCTGCTATCTGTGCGATATCAGAAGGATGACTTTCAACATGATCAAGAATGAACTGCCGAATCGTTTCCCCGCGTTTTCTTAATTTTGCCATTTTGAACCTCGCGCTTTATTGTCAACCTTAAACAAAATTATTGTAAACTTAATTGTTTGTTATTGTCAACCTACAAGAAAAAAATACTGTTTTCCAAAAATTTCTGGCAGCCGTCATTAAAAAAGGGGCTACCTTTTGGTTACCATCCCCTTCCTCCAAATCCTCCACCAGGACCCGGGCGCCGCCCTGCGGGCTCCACTACCGGATCACAGTGCTGGACCTGGTGCTGCCTCAGATGCTGGCCGGAGAGCATATCAGCAAAAAAGAGCTTGCATTTTTGGACCATCGCGGTTTATGCATGGACTGTCGGAATGTGATTTTATTTTAACCATAAATTTTCACGAGAGGTTTTCCCATGTATCTGCCAGAAATCTACCAAAAATTTTCCGCAGCGTTCCCTGATGTATTTAACATTTACCAGGATCTTGGCAAACATATCCGGGATGCCGGTCCCCTGGACACAAAAACCCAGGACCTGATCAGACTGGGTATTGCCATCGGCGGTAATTCAAAGGGCGCTGTCATGTCCCATACCCGCAAAGCAATGGAAAGCGGTGCCACCAAAGAAGAAATCCGGCACGCCGTCCTTCTGGCGATGCCCACCACCGGTTTTCCCAATATGGTGGCTGCCTTTGGATGGGTGGATGCGGTACTGGAAAAAAACTGATCCACATCACCTTCCTTTCCCAACTTTTCTGATGGCGGCATTTTCTTTTGCATGTGACAGGCTGTCATCTGTTTTTGGACACACATAAAGGAGCATTGTGAAAACCTATCGAAAAGAACTGTGGTTTGAGGTACCCGCCAGACGGGCATTCATCAATATTACCCCGGATGTGCAACAATGCATTGATGAGAGCGGGATCACGGAAGGACTGGTTCTGGTGAATGCCATGCACATCACCGCATCGGTTTTTATCAACGATGATGAATCCGGACTGCATCATGATTATGACAAATGGCTGGAAAAACTGGCACCCCATGAACCGGTGTCCCAGTACCGGCACAATGTGGGGGAAGACAATGCCGATGCCCACATGAAGCGGCAGATCATGGGCAGGGAAAGCGTGATCGCCATTACAGACGGCAAACTGGATTTCGGCACCTGGGAGCGGATTTTTTACGGGGAATTTGACGGCAGAAGAAAAAAACGGGTCCTGGTAAAAATAATCGGGGAATAAGATATACCGGCCGAGCCTGCCTGGAAATTCTCAATCACGGAGTTTTTTATACCCATGAACTGTTTTGTCATCAGTAAACCGGACATGCTTCTGTCGGCATTGCCGCAACCATTATGCAAGGGATCATGCAAACCATGAAATACCGACCCATCAACCTTTTGGGCATTCCCTGGGATGACCATTCCTCTTATATGCAGGGACCGGCCCTGGCACCGCCCAAAATCCGCATGGCATTTGCATGCCCGTCTTCCAATCAATGGACCGAATCAGGCATTGATCTGGGGCAGAAGGGCATCATCCAGGATGCAGGCGATCTGGTGCTGGAAGGAGAACCGGATCCGCTGACACAGATTCAGACCAGGGTGACCGAACTGCTGGATCACAACACACCGTTATTCTGCCTGGGAGGAGATCATGCCGTCACCTATCCGGTTGTCAAGGCTGTTGCGCAAAAGTATGATCACCTGAACATACTGCATTTCGATGCCCACCCGGATCTGTATGATATACTGGACAACGACCGGTTTTCCCATGCCTGCCCGTTTGCCCGGATCATGGAAACCAGCCGGATTGACCGCCTGGTCCAGGTGGGCATCCGGTGCACGAACGGGCACCAGAAAGAGCAGGCAGAAAAATTCGGTGTGGAAGTTCATGAGATGAAAGACTGGCAGGGACCGCTGAAATTTTCCTTTGACGGTCCGTTGTACATCTCTTTTGACATGGATGCACTGGACCCGGCTTTTGCTCCGGGGGTATCACACTGGGAGCCCGGCGGACTTGGAATTCGGGATATCTTAGCCGTGATTCACAACCTGAAAGCAAAAAAAATTGTCGGTGCCGATCTGGTGGAATACAATCCCGGGCGGGATCTCACCGGGTTGACTGCCATGACAGCTGCCAAAATCATGAAAGAGCTGATGGGCAAAATAGTTTCCAGCTGAACAGGTTCCCAGGATGGTTCTATCGCACCAGCCGCAGGGTCCATCTACCGTAATCACCCATGAACACCTTTATCTGGTCCCCGTTTTTGGCTGCCTCCGCCAACAGGCCGGTCTCAATGTACAGCACGATCTTTTTGACCTGCCTGCAGCCGATAAAGAAATGGGTTGACGTAGGATCTATGAATCTATATATTCCGTTTTAAAGATATATTGTCAACCGGGGAATCGGAATCCAACCCATGGAGCCCCCCAAAGTATGCAAAGGAGTTAGTTGTAAATGAAAAAATGGTTATTCCTGCTGATGCTGGCTTTGTTGTGGATCCAGCCGTTGTATGCAGACTCATCATCATCATCCACCGCCACCCAGGGAACCCCCAGCGGTTCCATAACAGACCCCAGTTACAAGTTTGATCCGGTCATTGAAGGGGATGTGGTTACCCATGAATTTACCCTCAGCAATACCGGCACCGCCCCCCTGGAAATCCTCAAGATTGAATCGGGCTGAGGGTGCACCGCAGCCACCAGTGACCGGCTGATTCTTCCGGGGGAAGAAGGGAAAATAAAAGCAACATTTTCAACACAGGGCTATGGCGGCAGAATGGTCAGAGAAGTGGTTAAAATCCACACCAATGATCCTGCCTACCGGATATTCACCATTTCCATGTCCGGTGAGGTCAGACAAATGGCACGTCTGACACCGGAGATTGTCAGCCTCCGGGGAAAACCGGGTGAAAAAATCTCGGCCCAGGTAAAGATCATCCCGGCTGCCGTGCCCGATTTTGACATCACCAGTGCACAGGCAAAAGTGGGCAAAGACATTGACTTCACCATTGAAAAAAAGGGAACCCCGCCGGACAATTATTTTCTGCTGACTGTTAACAACAAAAAACAAGGGGCCGGCAGGTATTTTGATATCATTGTTCTGAAAACAGACACCACCCCCAAAAGAGATATCAGGGTCCGGGTGTCCGGCCACCTTCAGCCGTAATCTTTTATGCTTTGTTGTGCCCGGCAGGGCATGGCCGTTATTCGATCTTTTTCCCACACCCGTGGCAGGCAATTCTGATTGTTTTCCACGGGTGTGTTTGGTTTAACAGTGTGCAACCTCCCAGAAAAATTTTCCACAGGTGTTGACAAACAGGCCCTACAACTATATATTCGGTTTTAACGATATATTAAGGTAGCGCCAAATCCAGGCAGCTGGGGGACAAGTGGTGCTGCCCAGCCCCTGCCCTGACAGTAACTGTGATGTAATATATTTTTTACTATAACAGGAACCGACCATGAAAGAATTTATCAAAGTCATGAAAGCCTTGTCTGATCCGGCCCGGGTTAAAATCATGAAAATGCTTCAGCACAAAACCATGTGCGTGTGTGAAATCCAGACCGCCCTGGATAAGGCCCAGTCCACCACCAGCAAACATTTGAAAATCCTGGAAGATGCAGGCCTGATAACCTATCAGAAAAACGGGCTGTGGGTGAATTACAAACTGGCGGACGGCACCCAGAGCCAGTTTGCCGCAAGCCTGATCAGCCATCTCCACCACTGGCTGGAAGATGATCCGGAAGTGCAAACCATGGTCCGGCACCTGCCTGCCATTGACCGTAATATCATTTTGAACCGAAACTGATTGTTTCACAAAGGAGTTTTCCATAATGAAAGAAAAAACCAAACTGCTCATTCTGGTGGCTTTGTTTCTCATGGCCTATTTCATGCCCTGGGACGATCCGTTGATCCGGCAGTCCGGGCTGGAAGCATTCATGATGCTCCAGGAATATGCCAGAGAACATGTTTTGAACTGCTTGATCCCGGCGTTTTTCATTGCCGGTGCCATTGCCGTATTCGTATCCCAGGCATCAATACTCAAATATTTCGGCAACCAGGCCAGTAAAATTTTGTCCTATTCGGTGGCATCGGTTTCCGGCACCATCCTGGCGGTCTGCTCCTGCACGGTGCTGCCGCTGTTTGCCGGCATCTACACCCGGGGGGCGGGTATCGGCCCGGCCACCGCATTTTTGTATTCCGGGCCGGCCATCAATGTCCTGGCCATCACCATGACCGCCAAGATCCTGGGATGGCAGCTGGGCCTTGCCCGGGCCATTGGTGCCGTTGTTTTTGCAGTCATCACGGGCCTGTTGATGTCGGTGATCTTTAAAAAAGATGACATGGCCAGAACCGGGGGCCAGATCTATGTGCCGGATGAAGATGACAAGGGCCGGACCCTTTTCCAGGACAGCATCTATATTCTGACCATGGTCCTGATCCTTATTTTTGCCGCCTTTGCCAAACCGGCTCCGAATGCAACAGGTCTCTGGCCGGCCATTTTCGCCGCCAAATGGGTTATTACCATTATTCTTTTAATTGCTTTGGGATGGATGCTAAAAGCCTGGTTCACCAAGGATGAACGCGTGTCCTGGATCGATTCCACCTGGGGATTCATGAAACAGATCTTTCCATTGCTCTTTGC
>JAABSS010000464.1 GCA_011390235.1 Desulfotignum sp. | reverse complement strand
TATGGATCAGGTGACACAGGCCCGCAGCAGGGGGTTGTAACCCAGGCGGATGATAACAGATTCGAATATGAAAAAAGCGGTGATATTTGGTGTGTCCGGACAGGACGGGCCCTTTCTGGCCCGGTTCCTGCTGGAAAAAGGATACCGGGTGACCGGCACCTCCCGGCGGAGGTCTGCAGAGGATTTTCCCAACCTTGTTCAGCTGGGGATCCGGGACCGGGTGGAGATGGTCTGTGTGTCCATGGAACAGCCGGACCAGGTCCGGGCGGTTTTGGAAAAACACACCCCGGATGAGGTGTACAATCTTTCCGGCCAGAGTTCTGTGGCCCGGTCCTTTGAAAAACCCGGTGAAACCTTTGAAAGTATTGCCACCGCATCCCTGAACCTTCTGGAAGCGGTCCAGGACCTTTCGCTGCCGGCAAAGATCTTCAATGCCGGATCAGGGGACTGCTTTGGCAGCCCGGTGGGCGGCATTGCCAGGGAAACCACCCCATTTGATCCAAAAAGTCCGTACGGTACCGCCAGGGTCACGGCATTCCGGCATATCGATACATTCCGCCATGCCCGGAGCATGTTTGCCTGCACAGGGATTTTGTTCAACCATGAATCCATGCTCAGACCGGAACAGTTTGTCACCCGCAAGATCGTGAAGACCGCCTGTGCCATCGCCCGGGGCGCATGCCATGAACTGCGGCTGGGGGACACCTCGGTGATCCGGGACTGGGGCTGGGCCCCTGAGTATGTGGATGCCATGTGGCGGATGCTCCAGCAGGACACCCCGGAAGACTATATCATCGCCACCGGCACCAGCATCCGGCTCACCGATTTTGTGGCGGCCGCATTCCAGTACCTGGACCTGGACTGGCAGCGCTATGTGAAAACCGACCCAAAGTTTGTGCGGCCTGCTGACATCCCTGCCATGTATGCAGATCCGTCAAAAGCGGAACAGGTCCTGGGATGGAAGGCACAGACCGCGGGAACGAAGGTGGCACAGATGATGGTGGCTGCGGAACTGGAAAATAACACCCATGCCCTGACGGGCACAACAAAATATGAAAGCTGTTAGCTGTTAGCCTTTAGCTGTTAGCTGAGTACTGAAGGCTGAAGGCTTTCATATAAACAACCCATGAACAGGAAAAAGTTCAGCATATGAAAAAAGCATTGATTACCGGCATCACCGGCCAGGACGGGGCCTATCTCACCGAACTGCTGCTGGAAAAAGGGTATGAGGTCCATGGCATCAAGCGCCGGTCCTCTTTGTTCAACACCCACCGCATCGACCATCTCTACCAGGAGCAGCACATCAAGGACCGGCGCCTGATCCTGCATTACGGGGACATGACAGATGCCTCCAATCTCATCAGGATCGTGCAGCGGGTCCGGCCCGACGAGGTGTACAACCTGGCGGCCCAGTCCCATGTGGCCGTGTCTTTTGAAGCCCCGGAATACACGGCGGACACCGATGCCCTGGGCACGCTGCGATTGCTGGAGGCGGTGAAGACCTGCGGCCTGCATACCAGGTGCCGGTTTTACCAGGCCTCTACCTCGGAGCTGTACGGCAAGGTGAAACATACCCCCCAGACAGAAACCACCCCGTTTCATCCCAGGTCCCCCTATGCCGTGGCCAAGCTGTATGCCTACTGGATGGTGGTCAATTACAGGGAAGCTTACGGCATGTATGCCTGCAACGGCATATTGTTCAACCATGAATCCCCGCTGCGGGGAGAGACCTTTGTGACCAGAAAGATCACCCGGGCCCTGGCCCGGATCTGCATGGGCATAAAAGGGTGCCTGTACCTGGGGAACCTGGATGCAAAAAGAGACTGGGGCCATGCAAAAGATTATGTGAAAATGCAGTGGCTGATGCTCCAGCAGGATACGCCGGACGACTATGTCATCGCCACCGGTACCCAGCATTCGGTGCGGGACTTTGTGGAGATTGCGGCAAAGCGCCTGGGCATCTTTCTGGCATGGGAAGGGGAGGGGGTGGATGAAATCGGCGTGGTCACGGCTGTAGACCCTCTCCCGGACCGAAAAGGATCTCCTTTGCCTGTGACGGATCCGGCCTTGACCGGTGCCTGCGGGACTCCGACCGATCCTGCCCCGGCAGAAACCGCACCCGGCAGGTCCCTGTCCGATCCTGCCCCGGTCCGGCCCGGGGATGTGATCGTGCGGGTGGACCCCATGTATTTTCGTCCGGCAGAGGTGGAAAGCCTGCTGGGGGACCCGTCCAAAGCCAGAAAAGAACTGGGGTGGGAGCCAAAGATCAGTTTCGGGCAGATGGTGGCGGAGATGGTGGATGCCGACCTGGAGGAAGCACGGCGGGATGCATTGTGCAGAAACCAGGGATTCAGGACCTGCAATTTTTATGAATAAGATGCACATCCTGGTGGATGCCATACCCATGACCGGGCTTTTGACCGGCATCTGCCGGTACCTGCGCAACCTGTACACTGCCATGGACCGCCTGGACCTGGCCAGAATAAGCTATTTCACCGGCAGGCATCTGTATGATACCCTGCCGCCCGCAGCAGATGCTGCCGGATGGCAAAAGGCCCTCGGGGCGGTGCGGCGCCTGCCGGATGCCCTGGTGTTCGGGGCCCGGGCTGCCCGGTGGATGCGGTATGAACAGCTTCTCAACCGCGCATGCAAAAGTGGAGAGGCTGATTTTTCTTTGTACCATGAAACCGCGTTCACCCCGGCAAAGCTTACGGCCGTGCCCACGGTATATTCGGTGTATGACCTGTCTCTGCGCCGGTATGCCCACACCCATCCCAGAGAAAGGGTGTGGCTGTTCGAGTATTTTATCAAAACCCGGCTCAAATATGCCCGGCATATCCTCACCATTTCTGAGTTCATCCGCCGGGAAATCATGGATGAGTTCAAGGTGCCCGGAACCATGGTCACCAGCGTGCCCCTGGCCCCGGATCCGGTGTTTTCCCGGTGCACAAAACAAGAAGCGGCCACCGTGGGCCGGGCCTACGGCCTGCCTGAACAATACCTGGTGTTTGTCAGCTCCCTTGAGCCCAGAAAGAACATCAGCCTGCTCATCGACGCTTTGGCTGCTGCTTCGGCAGACATCCCCCTGGTGCTGGTGGGGTGGCATGGATGGGGAAACAAGGACTGGATGCACAAGATCAGGCAGAAAGGGCTTGAAAACCGGATATTCTTCACCGGACATGTGCCGGACCATGACCTGAAGGCGGTGTATTCCGGGGCGGCGGCCCTGGTTTACCCCAGCCTGTACGAGGGGTTCGGCCTGCCGATTGTGGAGGCCATGGCCTGCGGGTGCCCGGTCATCTGCTCGGATGCTGCCAGCATGCCCGAGGTGGCAGGCGATGCAGCCGTGTATATTGACCCGTACCGGACAGACAGCCTGGCCCATGCCATCGACACCCTGGTGCACGACAGCAATCTGGGACGAGACTTGAAAAAAAAAGGGCTGTCCCGGGCCGCCGGGTTCACCTGGGAGAAAACCGCGGCCCTGACCCGGGATGTTTTCAGGCGGGCTGCGGCATGATCATCTCCATGGACATGGTCAAAGATGTCTGGCGTTTCAGGGACTTTGTCGCAAGTTCCGTGCGGCGTGAATTCGCCGCCCGGTGGACCGGCACCCAGCTGGGACCGTTGTGGCTGCTGATCCAGCCCCTGGCAACTATTCTGATCTTCACCGTGATCTTTGCCAACATCATGCGGCCGGGCATGCCGGCCCATGATTCCAAGTTTGCCTATTCCATCTACCTGTGCGCCGGTATCCTGACCTTTAACCTGTTTTCCGAGATGCTTTCCCGGTGTGTTGCCGTGTTTGTGGAAAATGCCAACCTGCTCAAGAAGATCCATTTTCCCAAGCTCTGCCTGCCGGTGATCGTGATGGTGTCCAGCCTGGTGAACTTTGCCGTCACCATGGCGCTGTTTTCCGGGTTTCTGTTGATCACCGGGGCTTTTCCCGGGTGGGTGATCCTGTGGATGGTGCCGGTTGTTTTTATCCAGCTCATGTTCACCATGGGGATGGGCATGCTCCTGGCCTGTATAAACGTGTTTTACCGGGATGTGCAGCAGGCGGTGCAGGTGATGCTCCAGTTCTGGTTCTGGCTCACCCCCATCGTGTACCTGGCCCACACCCTGCCCGGCACGGTACAGTCGGTTATGGCCCTCAATCCCATGGTCCCGGTGATCCGGGCCTACCAGGGTATTTTTCTGGAACATGCCCCGCCTGTCCTGTCCACCCTGGTGTACCCGCTGCTGCTGGGGGTGGTGTTTTCCGCAGCAGGCATATGGGTGTTCCACCGGCTCCAGGGAGAGATCGTGGATGAACTCTGATTCTTACAGGCGCTTTTTGCTATGATCCATGTGCGCAACATCAGCAAGAGTTTTCGACGCTACCGCCGTAAATACGGCAGGATGGCCGAGTGGCTGGGCCTGGGTATTCACCATGACCCTGTACCGGTGCTGCAGGACATCAGCTTTTCCGTGACCCGGGGCGGGGCCCTGGGTATCGTGGGGGTGAACGGTGCGGGAAAAAGCACCCTGCTCAAGATCATTGCCGGCACCACCCGGCCCACGGCAGGCACGGTGGAGACAGGGGGCCGGGTGTCTGCCCTGCTGGAGCTGGGCATGGGGTTTCACCCGGAATTCACCGGCCGCAGAAACTGTTATATCTCAGGCCGTCTCCAGGGGTT
Organism: Desulfotignum sp.; assembly: GCA_011390235.1. The sequence continues at coordinate 2,329 of JAABSS010000464.1, read as the reverse complement.
TTCCAGCAGCCGGATCACGGAGCTGCTGCCGGAAATTGCGGATTTTGCCCGGATCGGCTCCTATCTGGACCAGCCGGTGCGCACCTATTCCTCGGGCATGCAGGTGCGGCTGGCCTTTGCCCTGGCCACGGCCAGCCGTCCAAAGATCCTGATCGTGGATGAGGCGTTGTCTGTGGGGGACACCTATTTTCAGCACAAGAGCTTTGACCGCATCCGGCAGTACCGGGATGAGGGCACCACGCTCCTGTTTGTCTCCCATGACCGGTCCGCCATCCAGTCCATCTGCGATCGGGCCATCCTCCTGGACGGCGGCGTGATTGCCGCAGACGGCATTCCCGAAGAGGTGATGGATTATTACAACGCCCTGATCGCCGCAAAACAGGACACGGTTGTGTCGGTCACCCCCCTTTCCTCGGGCAGAAAACAGACCGTGTCCGGCACAGGCCAGGCCACGGTGGCCGATATCGGCCTGTACGACACCCGGGGACGGCCCTGCGACCCTGTGGGGGTGGGGGAGAAGGTGGAACTGCGGATACAGGTGGCGGTGCATGACCACCTGGACACCCTGGTGCTGGGATTTGCCATTAAAGATCGCCTGGGCCAGGTCATGTACGGCACCAACACCTGGCATACCGGCCAGGTGATTCATAACCCGGAAAAAGGCGGCACATACCTGTTCCGGATCTGTTTTACCGCCGGCCTGGGGCCGGGAAGTTATTCCATTGTCACGGCCCTGACAGACAAGGACACCCACCTGAGTGCCAATTATGAATGGCGGGACCTGGCCCTGGTGTTCACCGCAGCCAACCTGGACAAGCAGCCCTTTACCGGGTGCATGTGGATGTCCCCGGAAATTGAGGTATCCGGCCCATGAGCGATGATTTTTACACGGCATTTGAAAGCATTTTCCGGGGTTCCCGGGACCTGATCAAGAAAAGGGCAGGGGTGTATCTTCCTTTGCTTGCAGCCCTGAACCGGATGTTTGACCACCCGGCCGCCCTGGACCTGGGGTGCGGCAGGGGAGAGTGGCTGGAGGTGCTCATGGAGAACGGCATTTCTGCCGCAGGGGTGGACCTGGATGATGCCATGCTGGCCGAGGCTGCTGCTGCCGGGGCGGATGCGGTCAAGGCAGATGCTTTGTCCCACCTTTGCCGCCTGCCGGATGCCAGCCTGGCCCTGGTCACCGCCTTTCACCTGGTGGAACATATCCCGTTCGATGACCTCAAGGCCCTGGTAAAGGAAGCGCTGCGGGTGCTGCAGCCCGGCGGTATCCTGGTCATGGAGACCCCGAACCCGGAAAATCCGGTGGTGGCTGCCACGGAATTCTATCTCGACCCCACCCACCAGCGGCCCATCCCCCCCAAACTGCTGTCTTTTGTGCCGCAGTACTTCGGGTTTGCCAGGGTCACGGTCCTGCGCCTGCGGGAATCCTGCGACCCACAGCTTGCAGCGGATGTCACGTTGACCGATGTCCTGGAAGGGGTGAGTCCGGATTATGCAGTGGCAGCCCAGAAAGCCATGGCCCCGGACATGATAGATGCGGCCGGGCCGTTTTTTGACACGCCTGTGGGGGTGGACCTCAAAACCCTGACAGCCCGGTATGATGCCCAGACCCGGGACCGGGAGATCCTGGAAAAGATCATTGCCGACCAGGCACAGGCCCTCACAGAACAGGCACAGGCCCGGGCGGAACAGGCAGTGCAGCTGGCGGAACAGGCCCGCAGGGATGCCCACCAGGCCCATACCTCCCTGGCAGCGGTGCATGGCAGCCTGTCCTGGCGCATCACCTGGCCCCTGCGTGCCGCCGGCACCCTGGCCCGGCTCCTGGTGCGGCTGCCGAAGCGGGGCATCCGGGCCCTGGTGGTGCGGTTTCTGAAGGCGGTGCTGGCACGGCCGGGCCTGGGCCGGCGGTTTGACCGGATGACCGGCCGGTTCCCGGGGCTCCGGCACCGGCTCCAGATGCTGGCTGTGTCAGAAGGGCTCATCGGGTCTGCCCATGATCCCCTGGGGTCCGGGTTTGTGCAGGTGAAAAACCTTGGCCCCCGTCCGGATGCCACAGACATGACCCCGGAGGCGGACAGCATCTTCCAGGACCTGCACACCCCCCCATCCCGTGAAAAAAAGGATTTGCCTGATGCGGATCGTGATTGACCTGCAGGGGGCCCAGTCCATGACCCGGTTTCACAGGGCCGGGTACACCAGCCTGTCCTTTGCCCGGGCCATGGCCCGGCACCAGGGGGCGCACGAGATCATCATCGTCCTGTCCGGCCTGTTTGCCGACACCATCCTGCCCCTGCGCCAAGAATTTGAAGCCCTGGTGCCCCGGCAC
>JAABSS010000463.1 GCA_011390235.1 Desulfotignum sp. | reverse complement strand
CCGGGTGTGGTATGCCCCGGGTCCGTTACGCACACAGGACCCGGGCAGCCAGGGCGCCATGCAGGCGGCCATGTTTTTGAGAGAGGCATTTCTCGCCTCGCTGGATCCGGACCTGGTGCTGGTTACCAGCTTTTTTGAAGGGTATCTGGATGACGGGGTGACCAGCATCAACGCCTTTGTTCCGGATCTGGTTACCGGGGTGCTGCTCCACGGTCCTGTGCCGCAAGAAGAGATGTGGCCGGGCATGGCACAGAAAATACAATCCTTGAAACAGGCGGATTTTATCGTGGCAGCTTCCGGGTATGCTGCCGCCACTGCGATTGACCAGCTCGGGTTTGCGCGAAAACAGGTGGTAGATATCGGTTCGGCCTGCAAGGATCCAGAAGTTTGTTTTTCCCCCTGGTGTGCCGGGAAAGAAGCCCCCTGCCTGCCGGCAGGAAAGCCGCTCCTGGCTGTGGTGTCCCCCCTGCCGCCGGAACGTACCGGGATAGCGGATTACACCGCAGCCCTTCTGCCGGCCCTGGCCGCATATTACCACATCGAGGTGGTGACCCCCCAGGAAAAGGTGGCAGACCCGTGGATCACAGAACACTGCCCCATCCGAACCCCCAAATGGTTTGCAGACCATGCAGACCAATATGACCGGGTGGTGTACCACATGGGCAATTCCCCTTTTCATCACCACATGCATGACCTGGCAGGACAGGTGCCCGGCGTGGTGGTGCTGCACGATTTTTTCCTGGGCAATGCCGCAGCCCACCGCCAGTCCCTGGACCCATCAGGCCGGGCCTGGGACCGTGCCCTGTATGCCGGCCACGGGTACTGGGCAGTGCAGGAACGGTGTCTCACCAAAGATCCGGCTGCCCTGGCCCTGAAATACCCGTGTAATTTTCATGTGGTGAAACCGGCTCTGGGGGTGATAGTGCATTCCCGGTATGCCAGAAGCCTTGCACAGCACTGGTACGCGGACATGGATCCGGCAGACTGGCGGGTCATTCCCCTGGTGCGCACCCCGGCGGTGCCGGATCCGGCGGCCCGCAGGAAAACCGGGTGTGATCCGGGGGAGGGCGCACTGGTGGTGTGCGCCTTTGGCATGCTCGGGGAAACCAAGCTCAACCACCGGCTGGTGGATGCCTGGCTGGATTCTTTTCTGGCAGATGACCCGGACTGTTATCTGGTGTTTGTGGGGGAAGACCCGGACACCCCCTACAGCCGTGCCCTGGCGGAAAAAATATCTACCTGCCGGGCAAAGGACCGGATCCGCATCACAGGATGGGTCAGCCATGCACAGTTTGTGGCATGGCTGCAGAGCGCTGATGCTGCAGTGCAGCTGCGCACCCTGTCCCGGGGGGAGACCTCGGCAGCTGTGCTGGACTGCATGAACCACGGCCTGCCTGTCATTGTCAATGCCCACGGCGCCAACCAGGAGCTGCCGCCCGAAGCGGTGCACCTGCTGGATGACCAGTTTACAGACCAGGACCTTGCCGCTGCCCTGGAAAGCCTGGCCGGCAATAAGAAGCTGCGCTGTGCCTTGTCTGAAACCGCAGCCCGGATGGTCCGCCGGACCAATTCACCTGACGCCTGTGCCCGGCATACCGCCCTGGCTCTGGAGGATTTCTATTGCCGGGCCGGTCGGGGGCGCCCGGGCCTTGTGCAGGCCCTCAGGGCCTGCCCGGACCTTCCCCGGGACAAGGGATTTCTCAAAGACCTGGCAGAAAGCATCGCTGTCAGCCTGCCGGATAAAAAACCGTGCAGAACCCTGTTTGTGGACCTGTCCGCCACCTGCCGCAACGACCTGCAGGCCGGCATCGACCGGGTGGCAAAGTCCCAGGTGCTGGGCCTGATCAAAAACCCGCCTGCAGGGTTCATGGTATCGCCGGTGTACCTCACCGCTGCCGGCGGCACCTGGCACTACCGCCATGCCCGGGCCTATACCCTGGCCCTGCTGGATTGCCCCGGGCACTGGCTGACAGATGACAGGGCCTGTATGCACCCCGGAGATATCCTGTTCTGCCCGGACCTGTCCGGAGATATCCTGGTGGCGGCACTTCAGGCCGGGGCCCTGGATCGGATCAGGCAGGCCGGGGTGTGGGTGGTGTTCACGGTGTTCGACCTGCTGCCCCTGCAGCTGCCCCATGCCTTTCCCCCTGGCGCCGGCCCCCATTTTCACGACTGGCTGGTGTCGGTGTGCCGAACAGCCGACACCCTGGTGTGTATCTCCCGGGCGGTGGCAAAGGACCTGGAAACGTTCTGCCGGACAGATCCGGCCCTGGATCAGGTACCAATGCCCGGCATCACCTGGTGCCATTTGGGGGCGGACTTTGATGCCTCCCGCCCCAGCCGGGGCCTGCCGGCAGGGTCCGCAGCCGTTCTGGAAAAGATCCGGTCCGGTCCTGCATTTCTCATGGTGGGCACCATTGAGCCCCGCAAGGGACATCTCCAGGTGATTGCCGCCTTTGACCGGCTGTGGCAGCAGGGCAAAGAGGTGTTTTTGGTGATCGTGGGCCGGGAGGGGTGGTCCCATCTGCCGGACAGCAGGCGCCGCACCATCCCGAAAATTGTGGACACCCTTAGGCGGCATCCTGCGCGCAACCTGCACCTGTTCTGGATGGAGAACGCCAGTGACCAGTACCTGGAAGCCATTTACCAGGCATCTGCCTGCCTGATCGCAGCCAGTGAAAAC
>JAABSS010000462.1 GCA_011390235.1 Desulfotignum sp. | reverse complement strand
TTTTTGTCATACAGGGCCCGGACATTAAGGCCTGAGATAACAAGGCGCCTGGCAGCAGGCAGATCAAGTCCCTGGAGATCATATGTCAGGCGTACCATATCAGCAGAGATATCTTTGCCCAATTGCAGGTCCGATACCAGGGTATGGGTGAATCCCACATGCCCGATGGCAAATGTGGTGTTGTGTTCGGTGAGAATCTGATGATACCTGTCTTCGATAAACCGCTGTGCAAAAAAAGGCAGTCCTGCATACAGTATCGACAGGCCCAGGGCCAGAAGCACGATAATCACCGCAATGGTTATGCCAAATGTTTTAAATCGCATTTTTAATATGAATGGTTAAAAACATATCTCCTTTGGGTTGTCCTGAAAGTGACCTGCCCATGCCGGCCAGTCTCAGGCGGGTTCCCTGACGTACACCCGGGGGGATGGACACCCGGTACAGCGGCTTGTGAAACCCCCATGGTATGGTCACCACTTTCTGGGTGCCGGTGAGGGCTTCCAAAGATGATATTTCAATATCTCCTGACAGATCCCGGTCATTGGATTCCGGGGTTGCCAGAATGGTCTGCAGCCTGGGGGTATGCTGTTTTCTGGTATACTGGTTGATCTTCTGCTGGGTGCCGGTTTTAGGCAGGCGCTGGTTGACTTTGACCAAAACCAGTCCGGCAATGAATCCACCTATATGTGCCCACCAGGCAATACCGGTGCCTGCCTCCTGGCCGGCAGCATTCAGAAACTGTATCATAAACCAGAATCCCAGGAAAATAAAGGCAGGAATTTCTATAAACCAGGGAATAATAATAATGGGCACCAGGGTCAGTATTTTTGATCTGGGATACAAAAGAAGATAGGCCCCCATGACCCCGGCAATAGCACCACTGGCCCCAATAGTGGGGATCATGGAAACCGGATTGAATATAAAATGACACGCACCCGAAATCAGTCCGCATAAAATATAAAACACCAGAAACCGGGCCGATCCAAAATGGGCTTCAATATTATCCCCGAAAATGTACAATGACCACATGTTTCCCAGCAGATGCCAGAACCCGCCGTGAAGAAACATATAGGAAAACAAAGAAAACACCTGGTTAAACACGGAAAAATGCCGGGACATCTCTCCCACCGTGTATTTGGCGGGTACCAGCCCGTACAGGTAAAAAAAGGTTTCATCATGCAGGCCCACCTGGAGCTGGAGCATCCACGCCAGCAGATTAATACCCATAAGCGCATAGGTGACCACAGGAAAGCAGTCGGATACCTGATTATCCCGGATGGGTATCATGGGACAAGCCGCATCTGATATGTTTTATCACAATGGCGTTTCAAGGCTTTTATGATTTCCATGACAGCATCATCAACGGAAAAATGGGCCGTTTTTATCCCCTGGTTACAGGAATTGAGCAAAGAGGTGTTTCCCGCATCCAGCCCCAGCCGGAATCGCAGATTATCCAGCCAGGAAAAATACACCTCCATGATTCTGGCAGGCTCCAGCCTGGCAATATCGGCTTTTGCTTTTAAAGGCAGATCCTGCTCCAGCAAAACTACTGCTGCCGCAAGGGATACAGGAAAAACCGGTTCTGAAAGGGGGGGGAAGGGTATGGTATGATCGTTTTCCTGCTCCAGGAACATCAAATAAAACAGGGTTTCCAGAATGATTTTCACATCCGCGTATATTCCTGGATCATGGCTGGCCCGGGGACCTGCCACATTCAGGACGCAGATCTTGTTTTCCCCTGCAAACGACTGAAGTATAACCGCGGCTTCAAAGGGATCATTGACCAGAAGATCCACGGCACAATACGGTTTTTTACATGATTTTGCAAAGTCCCGGGTCAGTCGTGATCCACCGGTGAGATACCTGCGGAAAAAAATGACCGTGCCCTGGGAGTCCTGGATGTTTTTCCAGGTCCGGTCCCGGTAATCGGTTGTGGGCATCTGGGTCAACCGGTAGCGCCGGGGCAGCGGCCCGGCTTCGGTTTTCCGTCCCTTCGGGATCCAGCCGCCGTGGGGGATGTTATATTTCACGGCCACATCCAGGGCTGCCTGATCCGCACCTGTCTGACCGCCGGATATTATTTTGTCTATCATGCCGGAATCCTGTCTTGTAAAAATATCTTTTCTATCATATCAATAAAGGATATAACTGCAATAGAATTTTATGAAAACACCCAACCAAAAGCAATGCTTTGCGCTTATCCGCACCATGGGGATGATGGACCACATTGTGGACCATTCAGTGATGGTGGGCAATATCGCCCTTTGTCTGTGCAGGCATTTGAAAAAAAAGACCCCTTCCCTTAATGTGGAGCTGACCACGGCTGCGGCCCTGCTCCATGACATCACCAAAACCAGAAGCTTTCAAACCGGTGAAATCCATTCTGAAACCGGAGGAGAACTGCTGGAGGACTTAGGGTATCCTGAGGTTGCAAACATCATCCGGCAGCATGTCATCCTTGACTGCTGCAAGGATACGGGCCCGGTATCAGAGCAGGAGATTGTAAACTATGCGGACAAACGGGTACTCCACGACAAGGTGGTGCCTCTGTCCAAACGGCTGGAATATATTCAGGTCAAGTATGGCTCAAACAAAGAGTTTCAGAAACGGATCACCGTGATGTGGGAAATGACCACTGCCCTGGAAAACAAACTTTTCAAACACCTGCCGTTTTCACCTTCCCGGCTGCCGGAAAAGGTTGTACACCATATCAGGCGCCAATAGAAAGCCATTTTTTTCCAGCGCTTCCACACGTCTCAGAGTGCTTCAACGTCTCAGAGCGCTTCTTTCTCTCAGAGCGCTTCCACAACATAGCACTGGACAATATCAAACAGGTCGTTGATTTCAAACGGCTGTATCATTAATCTGGTTAATTTCCATACGTATCTGCTGCAGCCGGGATAAAATGGTGGTGATTTTTTCCTGCTGTTCTCGTTTGTGGGTCTGCCGCAGATCAAACACCTGTTCCATATCTGCGTCCAAAGATGCATATAAGGAAAACCGGTCCTGGATCTTTTCGGAAAAATCCCGGGCAACAGCCTGGATCAGCGGAACAAAATAGGTGTTTTTCAATTCGTCATAAAACTGATCTATCTGCTGGTCTGCCGCTGCCAGGCTGTGTTTTTTTATCCGGGCCGCAGCTGCATCAAACCCGGGGGCAAATGAAAAGGACCTGGTTTTGTCCCTTATAACAGACAACAAACGTACAAAGGTATGTACCCCCATCCCGGTAAACGCACCAGTCTGCATCCGGCTGGTATAGTCAGGGGAAAAACCGGTTCCGGGCAGTACCAGTCCCAGTATTTTCTTTATGGTCTGAACATCCACGGTCATGGGAGAATCTGCGTGTTTTGCCGCTGTCTCCAAAGCATTCGGCTCCCCGGCCGGGGGTTCATCCATATTTCCATCTAATTTTATTGCAGGAATCAGTTGTAAAAAATCAACCTGATAGGTATCCAGAAGCGATTGGAAACAGGTTTCCACACGTTTTTCATTTTCAGCCACCAGGGCCTTGATATCCGGCAGCACCTGTTCGATGACAAACAGGTCCATTTCTCTTTTGAAATCCTGAAACATCAGATAGAGAATTTTTTTGATGCCAAGGCTTTTTATGCGGCTTTTGTAAGGTTCGGCATCAAAGGAGGTGTGGAGGATAAACTCCCGGATTTTTTTGCGGATATGGACGGCATCCTGTGCAAAGGATTTGTCCAGATCAGCTTCAATTTCCCTGGTCAGTGCGGACACCGCACCCGGGATAGAATGTTCCACAATGGATCTGAGCCTGGTAACATTGTTTCGCACTTGTTCAAGACGGGCATTTGCCTTTTTGGGGCCGTTCATGTCAGATGCAAGTACCTGGGTGAACAGCTGTGCTTTTTTTTCCATGGCATCAACCATGGAAGACAACCGCTCCAGGTGGCCGGCAACCAGCAGGTTGCGGTGCTGATGCCGGCATGTGGCAAAAAAATGCTGAAAAAATTTTTTTGCATTGTTTTTGCAATATTCTGCCATGGCTGTATCTTCCTGCCACAGGTCCAGTCTTTTTTTGTTCCGCCGGCTCAGGCGTTTTTCCATGGTACCAAACAGCTCCAGTAAAGCGGAAAAAGAGTACAACTCAGGTTTTTGTACCAGTAATCCCAGGTCCTGGCGGGTCTGGTTCTCAATGGCCTGAAGATCTTCCAGGGTTTCGTGCTCGGACAGGTCACAATTGTTGATAAAAATAATATTGTCAGCCAGTCCCAGTTTCCGGATCAGCTCCAGAAACTGCATATCTGCCTGCCGCAGTCCGGTCCTGGAACTGATACAATAGAGGATGAGGCCCGATTCCTGCACATAGTTCAAAATCTGTGTCAGCTGGGCCGGGTCTGTGGAATCCGCCCCCTGGCAATCGGCGATTTCAATATGGGGTTCCAGAATTTTTCCGTACAATTCCAGACAGACATCCCTGACATAAAACGCATTGGCCGGATCACCGGTAAAGGTTTTGTGGTTTTCAAACTGCTTTGCTTCAAACACCATACAGCCCCGGTCCGGCCCCACGATTTTCCTGCAGGTTTCATATCCTTCCAGGGCATTGCGGATGACCAGGGTTTCCGGACGTATCCCCTGGTCGGTGACAGGAAAATCCTGCACCAGGTTTTCATACACCTTGTGTAAAAATGCCCGGTCCTTCTCGCGTCGCAGGTCAAATCCGGCAACATCTATTTTCCGGCTGTCATTTTCATCTTTTGGAAACATCTCCAGGGTGCTTCTCAAGGTGCGGTTGATATCATCCCAGGACTTGAGAAAAACCCTGGCGCGATTTTTGCCCCCTTTTCTGATGCGGGTGGTAATGGAGGTAACAACCCCGGCCCCTCTTTTCACCAGTTCTTTTCCGATCATGGCATTGATCAGGGTACTTTTCCCGGATTTTATCACCCCCACCACCGCTATTTTAATCAGGTTGGAACGGATCTGTTCCGGAATCCTGCGGCAGTTTCTTTTATAGGTCTGAAGGGCATCTCCAGACATCAAAGGGACATCTTCCATCATCTGGATCACCGCCAGGATGTCGGATGCAATGGTATCAATGGTCTGGTATAAAGGAGTTTGTGATGCCATAATCGCGGCGCTTGAAGGGGTTAGGAGATTAACATCATGGCTTTTTCATATTTAAGATCACTCGGCGTGGAAAACATGATCTCTTCTGTCATGGGGCAGGTCAGCCATGCATTGTCATTGAGTTCATTATCCAGCTGCATGGGGCCCCATCCGGCACACCCCAGCATGATCATAAATGCGGGTGGGCCTTTTTGAACGGCAATGGCTTCCAGAATATCACGGGAATTGCTCAAGGCAAGCCAGTCGGTAACTTTAAGGGTTTCATTCCAGCTAAACGGGGGGCCATGGAGCACAAACACACCTGAGGGCTGAACAGGGCCTCCCAGATAGATATCGAGTTTATCCACACTCTCATCACAGGTGATATTCAGGTCCTCAAAAAGTTCGCGGCCGGTGAGCAGCGGATGTATCTTGTTGACAATGAATCCCAGTGCCCCTGATTCATTGTGTTCACACATGCCGGTAAGTGTCTGGGCAAAATTGGGATCCGGAAGTCCCGGCATTGCCAGAAGAAATTTGCCTTTCATGGTCCCGGGAATCATATCAGCCATTGACCTGCTCCAAAATTGATCTTGTCATTTCCTTTTCCTGTGCACATGTGCCTGTTAACAAGGACAGTTTTAAATATTTTGCCTGGTTTTGCAATAAAAATAATCATTGGCCTTTTTTTCTGCCATAGACATCATCGAACCGGACGATGTCATCTTCTCCAAGGTATGGCCCGGACTGGACCTCGATAAGTTCCAGGGGTATCTTGCCGGGATTTTCCAGGCGGTGGGTGGTTCCCAAAGGGATATAAGTGGATTCATCCTCCTTGAGCAGAAATTCTCTGTCTCCCTGGGTGACAATGGCGCTGCCTGATACCACAGTCCAGTGCTCCGCCCGGTGGAAGTGCTTTTGCAGCGACAATTTGGCGCCGGGTTTCACCGTGATCCGCTTCACCTGATACCGCTGGGATATATCGATGGTTTCATAATCTCCCCAGGGCCGGTACACTTTGGCATGGGTACTGGATTCCGGGCGTTTCAGGGCCTTTAACTGTTTCACGATCTGCTTGACATCCTGGACCCGGTTTCTGGGAGAAACCAGGACCGCATCCTTTGTTTCCACCACCACAAAAGCGTCCAGCCCGACTGCCGCCACCAGGCGGCTCTGGGCATTGATATAGGAATTTGTGACATCATGGGTCAACACATCCCCTTTGAGAACATTGGCATCCTGGTCCTTGGTTTCGGTCTGATACAAAGCATCAAAAGACCCCAGGTCATTCCACCCGGCATCCAGAAAAATCATCACCCCTTTCCGGGTTTTTTCCATAACCGCATAATCGATGGAATCAGCGGAGACCTGTTCAAATATGGTTTTGTCCACCCGGAAAAAATCCAGGTCCTGGTTTCCGGCTGCAACGGCTTTGCGGCATACGGCAACCATGTCCGGGGCCTGGATTTCAAGCTCCTGTAAAATGGTGGAAGCCCGGAACATGAACATGCCCGAATTCCAGCAATAGTCTCCTGCTGTCAGATAGTTGCGGGCGGTCTGCAGATCCGGTTTCTCAACAAAGCGTTTGATCTCACAGGCATTGTCTTCCAGCAAAGCGCCTTTTTGAATGTATCCGTACCCGGTCTCCGGAGAGGTGGGAACAATACCGAAAGTGAGAAGATATCCTTTTTCTGCCAGGACTTCTCCCTGGTGTACCGCCGCGTGAAAAGCAGCCGTGTTTTCGATGCGGTGGTCTGCAGGCAGCACCAGCAGCACCGGATCCTGTTCCTGCATCCCGAGTGTAATGGCAGCCAGGGCAATGGCGGGTGCCGTGTTTCTGGCTGCCGGTTCCAGGATAATGGCATGGGGATCCACCTCAATCTGGCGCAGCTGTTCTGCTGTCATGAACCTGTGGGCTTCATTGCACACAATCACCGGCGGTTCTGTGTGCCGGGTTTCTTCCAGGCGAAGCACCGTGTTCTGGAGCATGGTATGCTGGTTATACATGTTGATGAGCTGCTTGGGATACAACTGTCTGGAAAGAGGCCACAGCCTTGTGCCTGACCCCCCTGCCAGAATTACCGGAACAATCATGCTGTCTCCTTTATTATTTTCGGGCGCTGAACAGATGGATGGTCAATCCCCGCTCCACTGGATATTCATCCATGGATGCAAGACAAAAACCGCTTTGAATCAGCCATTCTTCCACTTGTTTCTTTTCAAACCCCAGCCAGGTGCCGCCAATAATGTTTTTAATATCTTCCTGGTCGTGGTGTTTAAAGTCAGCCAGTAAAAACATCCCCCCGGGCCTGAGTACCCGGAAAACTTCACGGATGGCTTTTTCCGGTTGAAAAATGTGGTACAATACCATGCTCATAACAACCGTGTCCACCTCCTGGTCCTTCATGGGCAGGTATTCCACTTCCCCCAGCCGCAGTTCAATGGACCCGGCATCAGGCAGCTTGATTCTGGCCTGTTCCAGCATTTCCGGTGACGCATCCACACCGATGAGTCTCTGGCCGGTATCCGCCACCAGTTGGCCCAGAAGCTCGCCGGTACCGCATCCCAGATCTGCAATGCTGCCACGGCCCTGGATCTGCTGTTTGAGTACGGCATTGAGGTTGAAATTTCCCAGCACTTCTTTTTTCAGGCCTTCCCACTGGGGTGCCACTGTACTGAAAAACCGTTTGGTGCGGTTTTTTCTGATGGTGATGATCTGTCTGGCTTTTTCAAGATCCAGCCGAAAGAGGGGATCAGCCTGTATCCTGGAGCAGGCAAGTGTAATCAAAGCACGGGTTTCCGAGTGCCTGGATGCACAATAATACATGTAGCTGCCCTCTTTTCGTGATATCAGCAGCCCGGATTCCAGCAGGATTTTCAAATGCCGGGACACCCCGGACTGGATCATGTCCACTATGGAAACAATTTCGTTTACACTCAATTCCACTTCATTGAGAATATGGAGCAGCCGCAGCCGGGTCGGGTCGGAAAGTGCTTTGAACTGTTTTATTATCTGCATTACTTAACGGTCACCACCGGACAATGGGCCTGGAGAATAACCGCCTGGGCGGTTGACCCGAACAAGAGTTTTCCCACTTTGGATCGGCTTTTTACCCCGATGATAATTTCATCCACACCCTGTTCCCGGGCAAAATTGACAATATCCTCCCCCGGTTCCATTCCCCTTACCAGCAGATGGGTTTCACAGGATATTTTTTTATCTTCAAAAAACTTTTTTGTATGTTTCAAATTTTCTTCAGCTGCATAAACTTCAGACTGGTCAAGATTTGCCCCGCCCTTCATGGAGGTTGCAACCAGGACCTCAGCGTCAAATGCCCTGGCATGAAAATCTGCAATCTCCAGCAGATCCTGTCCCACATTCACTCCCTTGTATCCCACCAGAATTTTCATCATTGTCTCCTTATGGTTAATCATGTTAAGGCACTGGTTTCCATATTAAAATAAAAAAAGCAAACAAATTATGGTATTTTACCCCAAGAAAATCAAGCTGGAATTTGAAAAACGGCCTCTGGCGCGTATCAAAAGAAAAAAAGGGCCCGGCATTTCTCCCGGACCCTTGATTTTATTATGGAGGCGGCTTCCGGATTCGAACCGGAGAATAACGGCTTTGCAGGCCGTTGCCTTACCCCTTGGCCAAGCCGCCGTGTCTGGAGCGGGAAACGGGATTTGAACCCGCGACTTCGACCTTGGCAAGGTCGCACTCTACCACTGAGTTATTCCCGCGCAGCAAGCAAAAGTTTGTCTTT
>JAABSS010000461.1 GCA_011390235.1 Desulfotignum sp. | reverse complement strand
GCCTCCTGGATCGAACATGAAAATCTGTTGGAAATCCAGAGAATTCAAAGCGCCATCCTGACAACCATGCAGAACGATTTTGCAAAGTATGGTTCAAGGAACCAGCAGGAAACGCTGCAAAAGGTGATGTTCTTTGTTCCCGGAAATATGGGCAAAAAGGTCAAATACGTAAACGTGGACCGCGACGCTCGCTCATACGCATTGAAAGAGGCCTTCAGCCGGCTGCAGATGAGCCGCATCATCAATCTGGTACACAAAA
>JAABSS010000460.1 GCA_011390235.1 Desulfotignum sp. | reverse complement strand
GGGAGGGTTCCTGCTGGCACTGGACCACAATGCCGGTGGGCATGTGGGTAATGCGCACTGCAGAACTGGTCTTGTTTACATGCTGGCCCCCGGCCCCGGAAGCCCGGAACACATCGATGCGCAGATCTTTGTCATCAATATCGATATGGATATCATCCTGGATATCCGGATAGACAAACACCGAGGCAAATGAGGTGTGGCGCTTGCCGTTGGCATTGAAAGGGGATATGCGCACCAGGCGGTGGACCCCTGATTCCCCTTTCATGAAGCCGAAGCAGTTGTGGCCGGCCACTTTAAAGGTGGCGCCTTTGATGCCGGCTTCATCACCCGGCTGCAGGTCAATGAGGGTCAGTTTATACCCTTTTTTGTCGATCCACCGGGTATACATCCTAAACAGCATTTCTGCCCAGTCCTGGGAGTCGGTGCCGCCGGCCCCGGCATTGATGGAAACCAGGGCATCTCTGGCATCATCTTCATGGTCCAGGGTGATGTCCAGAGAAAACTTTTTGATGCGCTTTGCAATACCTGTCAATTGCCGGCCCACGTCGGCTTCACTTTCCTTGTCCCCTTCTTCATGGGCCATGTCCAAAAGCATTTGTGCATCTTCAAGGTCAGCGCAGATGGTGTCGCAGGTATTGAGAAGGTTGGCCAGGACTGTCTGTTCTTTGAGCATCCGGGTGGCTTTTTCCGGGTCATCCCAGAAATCCGGTCTGGCAAGGAAATGCTCCAGTTCCTTAAGACGTCTTTCTTTTACCGGCAGGTCAAAGATACTCCTTGAGGCGGTCGGTTTTGGCGACAAGAGAGGATATGGTCTGCTTTAAGTCTGTATTCATGGTTGAAATCTCCTTTTGATATATTCTGTCCCTTTTACCATAAAACCCATGCTTATTGCAATAAGGCAGGCAAATGTCAGAAGATCTCCATGCCGGGTATAAAAGGAGACGCTTTTCAGGGCGGGCAGGGATTGAACAACCACCGCATCGGTGAATAACCGGGTTGCCGCAAAAATCTGTCCGGTGGGATCTATGAATCCGGATATGCCGGTATTGGCTGCCCTGACAATGCTTCTGCGGTTTTCCACCGCCCTGAGCACAGCAATGGAAAAATGCTGGGCAGGGGCTGATGTTGTGCCGAACCAGGCATCATTGGTCACTGTGGTGAGAATATCCGCCCCGTTTTTGACAAACTGCCGTGAAATGGAGGGGAACAGAATTTCAAAGCAGATCAGTACCCCGGTTTTATGCTCTTTAAAAGCAAGGGGGATAAACCCTGATTCCCCTTTAGAAAAATTGCCTGCCTGTTGTGTGAGTTTTTCCAGAAAAAACAAAAGATCCTGGAAAGGAATATATTCACCAAACGGTACCAGATGGGTTTTGTCATAGGTGCCCACAGGTATGGAAAGCTGGTTGAGCATGAATACCCGGTTAAAATACCGGACCGGGTCACCGGAGGTTTCCACGGCCGGGCTTCCCATGAGAAAATGGGTTTTGGCCTTGCGGACATATTGGTCCACCTGGTTGGAAAGATCCAGATCATGGCCGTAATAAAAAGGCAGTGCGGTTTCAGGCCAGATGATCAGATCCGGGGTAAACCGGGCAGCCTCCAGGGACATGTTACCGTATTTTTCAATGGTGGTCCGGCGGAAGGCCTGGCTCCATTTCAGGTCCTGGCGGATGTTTCCCTGTACAACGGCAAATACAGGTCTGGGTGCTGCTGCCATCTGCTGTGTTAGCAGAGGGATGCGCAGGATGCCGTACACATAGGCTGCGGCCAGAATAAAAAAGGTGTAGGACACACACAGGTAAATGCGCAAAAAAAGGTGTCTGCCCATAAGTCTGTCCCTGGTTGTGATCTGGATCCATACGGTACTGATCAAGGTGTTGCACAGAACCAGTACAAAGGAGATGCCCAGCACTCCTGTCACATCTGCCATCTGAACCAGAAAGCGGTTGGCAAACTGGCTGTAACCCAAAACCCCCCAGGGAAACCCTGTGAAAAGGTGGGTACGCACAAATTCAAGCCCGGTCCACAGACAGGCCCCTGCCAGGGGCATTATGGCGGGTGATGGGCCCAGTTTTTTGAGAGCCCAGGCAAACAGGGCCGGATACAGGGCCAGGTACAGGCAAAGCAGGGCCAAAGCACAGACAGACAGCAGTATGTGAAGACCGCCGTAAGTGGACAGGGTGGGAACGATCCAGTAGATCAGGGTGGTGAAATGGACAAATCCGGCGGCAAATCCAGCCAGAAAAGACTGGCGGACAGTCATAGGTTCCAGGGAGACGATCAAAGGGCAAAGGGCCGCAAATGCCAGATAATGCAAACCAGGATCTGGAAAGCACAGGGTCAGCAGAAGGCCGCTGACCACTGCCGGGAAATATGGCAGCCAGGAACGCAGATGGAACAAAGAATGCATTTTTTTTCCATGGGTCTTAAATTATTCAAAAAATTCTGATATATTTATCAGTTGCTGGAAGTACAGTCAATTTTATACGTCAATATTTTTTGAACAGGAGACAGGCATGTTTATGGCAAACCTTTCCAATGATGCATGTGAACAAAGTCTCCAGCAGATGCAGACGGTTTTTGAGGCATGCCCTGCCGGTATCGTGATCGTGCGAAATGATCTGATCGTCTGGGCCAATGACACCTTTTATGCCATGCTGGGCTATACGCCGGGGGCACTGACCAATACAAATGCCCGGGATGTTTTTCCCACCCGGAAAGAATACAGCCGCGTGGCATCTGTGCTGGTAAAGGGATTGGACAGGTTCGGCGCAGGCATGGCTGAAACCAGGTTGTCCCGGAAAAAAGGCCCGCCCCTTGACTGCCGGATCCGGGCATCCCGCCTGGAAAAAGATATTCCCGGAACCGGGGTGGTGACGGTGGTTACTGATATTTCAGACATCAAATCTCTGCAGATCCAGCTCCAGCAGGCCCAGAAAATGGAAGCTATCGGTGTCCTGGCAGGGGGTATTTCCCATGATTTCAATAATATCCTCATGGGTATCCAGGGACATTTGTCTTTGATGCGCATCGACCTGACCGCCACGGAAAAAGTGCTTTCCCATATCCACCAGATTACAAAACTGGTGGAAACAGCAGGCGAGCTCACAGGGCGGCTGCTGGGCTTTGCCAGGGGCGGAAAGTACCAGATCAAGGTGCTGGATATCAACCAGGTGGTGAAAATGACCATGAACCTGTTTAAACCCACCCGAAAGGATTTGTCCTTTCAGGAATCCTATGCCGGGGATCTGGACATGGTGGATGCTGATCAGTCCCAGCTGGAACAGGTGTGCCTCTATATCATCGGCAACGCTTCCCAGGCCATGCCGGATGAGGGGAAATTGTCGGTCTCCACAAAAAATATCACCATTCCCGAGGACCATGGATATCCTTTTGCAGTTAACTCCGGCCCTTATGTGGAGCTTTGTTTCCAGGATACAGGGGTGGGCATGGACAGGGAAACCCAGAAAAAAATATTTGACCCGTTTTTTTCCACCCGGAAAGCCGGGAACCAGAACGGACGGGGCCTGGGATTGTCCACCGTATATGGAATCGTGAAAAACCATGGCGGCTTCATCACGGTCCAGAGCACTTTGGGAGAAGGCACTGCTTTTTATGTCTGCCTGCCGGCCGCAGACAAGACCAAGACAGCCTCCCGTGTTTCTTCAGGCATCAATGCCCTGCCCAGGGGATCAGAAACCATTTTGCTGGTGGATGATCAGGCTGAGATCATCAATGTGGGGAAAAATTTTTTATCCCGCCTGGGGTATAAACCCATTACCGCCAGAAACGGTCTGGAAGCAGTGGAAATTTTCCGCATGTACCAGGATGAGATTTCCCTTGTGATCCTGGATATGGCCATGCCGAAAATGGGGGGCACAAAAACCTTTGAATTGATCCGCCAGATCCGCAAAAACATAAAGATCCTTGTGACCATGGGTCAGGTTGTGGATCGTGAAATGAAAGGGCTGCTCAACAGGGGATGCCATGGATTTATCCAGAAACCCTTTTCCATGCATGAGTTTTCCAAAGCCATCAGGAGCATTCTGGATAAAAGATCCTGATGAAGGTTACATCATCCCCCCGTTGACCCCGATGACCTGGCCGTTCACATAGGCAGCCCTGGATGAGCATAAAAAAGAAACCACTGCTGCAACTTCTTCAGGTTTGCCCAGCCGGCCGGCCGGGATGTTCTGCAGAATATTGTCACGGTTCAGGCCCTCTGTCATGCCGGTTTCAATGAATCCGGGTGCCACCGCATTCACGGTGATGCCCCGGCTGCCGATTTCCCTGGCCAGGGCCCTGGTGGCACCGATGATTCCGGCCTTGGCTGCGCTGTAGTTTACCTGGCCGGCATTGCCCATCTGGCCGGCAGTGGAACTGATATTGATTATCCGTCCCCCTTTCTGCCGGAGCATCTGCCGGACCACCGGCCGGGTCAGATGATAAAACCCGGTAAGATGGGTTTCCATCACTTTTTCCCAGGAGGGTTTTTTCATCATGGCAAAGAGGTGATCATCCCGGATACCGGCATTGTTCACCAGGATATCCAGATGTCCGCACTGTTCTATAATGTGTTTTACAGCATCATCACACTGGGCCTGGATGGTGACATCGAATCGGATCATGGCGGCCCGCCCGTGCCGGGAATGGATATCGTCAACAATTGTCTGGGCAGCTGTTTTGTCAGAGCGGTAATTTACAAAAACAAATATACCCTGTCCTGCCAGGTCCGCGGCAATGGCCCTGCCGATACCTTTGGATGCCCCGGTGACCAGAGCTGTCTGATGTGATGGTGTGTTCATGGTTTTCCAATTATCACCCATTAATATGGATTTCAAGTCACAATTTCCTAATCTGCTTTACAATTTTCAGGCTGGGTGGTATTCTTACGGACGGTCAGATGGCCATATGAACAGCAGCCCAGGAGTTTTTTATGGAACATATAGAAATTCGGTACGGCAATAATCTTGAAACATATGACACAGAAGAAAAATCTTTTGAAGAGATGTTTCAATCGGTAAACCCGATGTTCTGTTTTTCAAAACGCGTCTGGAAGCCCCAGATGGATATATTTGAAACGCGAAATGAAATCATTATTCAGGCTGAAATCGCAGGGGTGAGAAAAGAGGATATCGTGATTGATATCAGCAACAAGGCGGTTAAGATTGCAGGCACCCGAAAATGCAGCCAGCCTGATTCTACTGCCACGTACCGGCTGGCTGAAATTCAGTTCGGCCAGTTTGAAAGGGTATTGTATCTGCCCAGCGTGATTGACGTGGAAAAAGTATCTGCTGTTTTCAACAACGGCTTTCTCCAGTTGACCCTTGGCAAGTTATTTACAGAAAATAACAAACAGAGACATAACCTGTCCATGGATTTCATCTAGCGCAAGGGTATACAAAAAGGAATACAAATGGATGATGTCAGACATCCCTCCGCTACCACCACTATATCAACCAATGATATCCCCGGTACAATTCCCATACTTCCCATTGTTGATACCAATTTGTTCCCCAAAATGGTGCTGCCCCTGGTATTGATCCAGAAAGAGGCCATTGACCTTATTGACGAAGCCATGGCAGGCAGCCGGATGCTGGGCCTGCTTTTGTCCAGACGTCCTGATCCGGATTCTAAACACACGGCAGATGATCTGTACCGCATTGGTACAGTGGCCATGATTTTGAAAATGTCCAAAATGGAGGATGAAAAAGCCCAGCTGCTGATCCAGGGCCTGAACCGATTCAAAGTAACCAGATTCCTCCGGGGAAAGCCTTATTTACAGGCGGAAATTGCGGTAATGGCCAGTAAAAATGGGAACCGTAATATTGAAAACCGGGCACTTATGGCCAATATCGCAGAACAATACGAAAAAATCGTCAATTTGTCTCCCGGCCTGCCCAATGAAATGGCCCAGATGATTAAATCCCTTCAGGAACCCAATGTGCTGGCTGATATGGTGGCATCCACCATTAACGCGCCGGTAAAGGAAAAACAAAAAGTAATTGAATTGATTGATGTAACCAAACGGTTGAAAAAAGTTACCCGCCTGGTGAATGACCAGCTGGAAATTCTGGAAATGGGCTCCAAGATCCAGAACCAGGTCAAAGAAGATATGAACAAGCAGCAGCGGGAATATTATTTGCGCCAGCAGCTGAAGGCCATCAGAGAAGAACTCGGGGATACACAAGACGAGCCTGTGGAAATCCGGGAGTACCGGGCACTTATAAAGAAAAATTATCTGCCGGACGAGGCGCGCAAGGAAGCGGAACGGGAATTGCAGCGGTTGTCCCGCATGCATCCCTCATCTTCGGAATATGTGGTGGCATCCAGTTACCTGGACTGGCTCACAAGCCTTCCCTGGAAAAAGGCCTCCAAAGACATGCTGGATATCAAGTCAGCCCGCCGCATATTGAACCAGGACCACCATGGCCTGGAAAAGCCCAAAAAAAGAATTCTCGAATACCTGGCCGTGCGAAAGCTCAAAAAAGATTCCAAAGGGCCTATCCTGTGTTTTGCAGGCCCGCCCGGCACCGGAAAAACCTCTTTGGGCCGGTCCATTGCAAAGGCCCTGGGCCGGGAATTTGTGCGCATATCCCTGGGAGGGGTCCGGGATGAAGCAGAGATACGGGGCCACCGCAGGACCTATGTGGGGGCATTGCCGGGGCGGATTATCCAGAATATCCGCAAGGCCGGCCGGAAAAATCCGGTGTTCATGCTGGATGAAATCGACAAGGTGGATTCTTCCTACCACGGGGATCCTTCCTCAGCCCTGCTGGAGGTATTGGATCCTGAACAGAACTATTCTTTTACCGATCATTACCTGGATGTATCCTTTGACCTATCCGATGTCATATTTCTGACCACAGCCAATGTGCTCCACACCATCCCCGGTCCTTTGCGGGACCGCATGGAGGTTTTGGAACTCAACGGGTATACTGAAGATGAAAAACAAAAGATTGCCACCCGGTATCTGATTCCCCGCCAGCGGGAAGCCAACGGCCTTACTGCCGGCCAGATCCGATTTACTGCCGGGGCGGTGAAAAAAATCATCACCGGTTATACAAGAGAATCCGGCCTGCGGAACCTGGAACGTCAGATCGGAACAGTGTGCCGGGGAGTGGCTGCCAAGATAGCAGAAGAACAAGTAACCCATCTGGTTATCACAAAAGAGGATCTCCATGAATACCTGGGCCCGGACCAGAACATGCCGGATCTGGCCCTGCGCATTACATCCCCCGGGGTGGTGGTGGGCCTTGCCTGGACCCCTGTGGGGGGCGAGATTCTGTTTGTGGAGGCGGTTGCCATGAAAGGGGGAAAAGGCATGACCCTCACCGGCCAGCTTGGAGATATCATGAAAGAATCCGCTACTACCGCCTTGAGTTTTATCCGGTCCCATGCCGAAGTACTGGGGGTGGATGATACATTTTTTGATACCCATGATGTCCATATCCATGTACCGGCCGGCTCCATCCCCAAGGACGGGCCTTCTGCCGGCGTGACCATGCTGGCGGCCCTGGTATCTCTGGTCACCGGCAAAAAAGTGCGGTCCCGGCTGGCCATGACCGGAGAAATCACCCTCAGAGGAGAGGTGCTGCCTGTGGGCGGGGTCAAGGAAAAAATTATTGCTGCCCACAGGGCCGGCATACGGTCTGTTATTCTTCCTTTATGGAACAAAAAAGATATGGAGGATGTTCCCCGGCATATCCAGGACCAGATGAATTTTTCTTTCACCGATAAAATGGAGGATGTGATCTTCCACGCATTTGACCCATGATAAAAAAATATCCAACACTGTTTTCCAGTATAATGAGCCTGTTGATCCTGGTTTTGTTCTGCCTGCTGCATGCCGGATGTTCAAAATCCCTTGATTCCAAACCCTATGACAGGGAGCATGCGCCGCCATCCCAAAAACAGTCCGGCAAAGTGCCGGCCACCCAGCGGCCCTATACGGTATTTGGCCAAAATTATACACCCATCGCCAGTGCCCATGGGTTTGTTCAGACAGGTCTGGCCTCCTGGTACGGTAAAAAATTTCACGGCCGCAAAACCGCCAACGGCGAAATTTATGACATGTATGCCATGACAGCGGCCCATAAGACCCTGCCCATGAATACCTGGGTGGAGGTGTACAACCTGAACACCAACCAAAAAATCCGGGTGCGGATCAATGACCGGGGGCCCTTTGTCACCGGCCGGGTCATCGATCTTTCCTATACAGGTGCCAAACGTATCGATATGCTGGGTCCGGGTACCGCCAGAGTCAGGGTGACAGCCCTGGGTGCGGCCACAGCTTATTCCAAAAAAACCCACGCACCCGTGTCCTTTAAACAGCTGGATTACTGGAAGGGAAATTTCACCGTCCAGGTGGGGGCATTCCAGGTAAAGGCCAATGCGCAAAATTTTAAGGAAAAATTATCCAAATCCTATCTGAACGCCCATATCGTGGTGCATAAAGACTATCGGGGCACTTTTTACCGGGTGCGCATCGGCCGGTTTTCCAACCTCAAGGATGCCGAACGGTTCAGTGTCACCCTGAAAGTTGATGACGGGTTTGACCAGGCTTTTGCCGTTGCGGAGTAGGGCTGTGGCTGATATCGTTTTTCTAAACCTGCGATGCTGTCAACCGGACTTTTCTCTGGGGATCAAAAATACATGGAAGAGCGCGCCATGATCACCATAAAAGGGATACTGTCCCGCCTCACATACCAGAACCCGGACAACCAGTATACTGTATGCCGTATTCAGGTGGAAAAGATCCAGGATCCTATTACGGTGGTGGGATATCTGGCAGGGGTGGCAGAAGGCGAGACCCTGACCCTGCAAGGCCAGTGGGCATCCCATCCCAAATACGGAGACCAGTTCAAGGCAGATGCCTATGAAGTGACCCTGCCGGCCAGTGTGTCAGGCATCCGCAAATACCTGGGATCCGGCATGATCAAGGGCATAAGCAAATCCCTGGCAGACCGCATTGTGGATATATTTCAGGAACAGACCCTGGAGATCATTGAAAACCAGCCCGAAAAACTCAAGACGGTTTCCGGCATCGGAAAGGGTAAACAGCAGATGATTGTCAAAGCCTGGAACACCCACCATGCGGTCCGCCGAGTCATGCAGTTTCTCCAGGAAAACAATGTCAATGTGGCCCATGCCGGGCTGATACTCAAAACCTATGGGGCCGGTGCCATGACAGTTTTGGAAACCGATCCGTACCGTATTGCAAAAGATATTCCGGCCATCGGGTTTGCTACGGCAGATGCTGTTGCCCGGGCAAAGGGTGTTGATAAAACCGATGAGAACCGCTTGTCTGCCTGCCTGCTGTGCCAGCTCCTTATTTTTGAAGGGGACGGCCATGTGTATGCGGATAAAAAGGAATTGTTTTCTGCCTGTGCCCGTCTTGCCGGAGTGGATCCGGATCTTTTTCCTTCTGCCCTGGCTGTCCTGGCAGACACAAATGAAATCCTTTTGTGGGAGGACAGGGTTTACCTGGCCCGGTTGTTCAAAGCGGAAAAAGGCATTGCAGACCGACTTTCCGCCCTGCTGTCCATGCCGGGGTCCGACCTGCGAATCAGCCGGGAGGCGATTTTGGAGCAGGTGCTGACCGGAATGGCCGTGAAATTATCAGATGAGCAGCTGGAAGTGGTCTGCCAGGTGATGGACCAAAAGGTATCTGTGATCACCGGTGGTCCCGGCACGGGCAAAACTACCCTGGTGCGGGCCCTGTGCCAGGTGTTCAGGCACTGCCGCCTCACCGTGGTGCT
>JAABSS010000459.1 GCA_011390235.1 Desulfotignum sp. | reverse complement strand
CATGCCCCGGGCCATGATAAACGGCGTGATCACATTGTTCTCCAGGGCCTGTACGGCAGCAAAGGCGAGCAGGACCCACAGCGGCGTCAGCCCTCCCTGCCCCAGAGCAAGCAAGAGTGCGGGCAGGGCGCTGAGAATCGGTCCCAGAAAAGGAACCGCCGCCAGAACGCCGGCGATAACACCCAGGACCAGGGCATCCATAAAACCAAAGATGGGCCACATAAGCAAAAATACCAGAAAACCGATCGTCAGCATGCCAAATGCGGTTGCCCCGGCCCAGGCAGGAATGAATTTTCCAATACGCTGCAAAATGATCAGCGCTTTTTGGTGGTGTTCTTCGGGCAATAAGGAAAGCATTGCCCCAAAAACCGGGCGGGGATTCATGAGCATAAACACCACACCGAAAAAAACCGTTACCAGAACGAGCAGTATCTGGGCGCCGTTAAACGCCACGGCCGTGAAACTGCCGAGCAGATCCTGAAACATCTTGTTCAAATAGGACCGAAAAGAGCTTGATTCTTCAAATTGTAAGGCTGAAGGGGTGGTTCGAGGCGTGCTTGCCGGTTTGTCTGCCTCCCTGTCTTCCGGGGCAATTTCAGTGCTGACCTCAACCTGAAGTTTTTCCTCGTCTTCCCGGGCAATTTCAGTGCTGACCTCAACCTGAAGCTTTTCCTCAAAAATGACAGCCTGCTGCTCCATTTTGATCAGCGGCTTTTGCAGACGTCCCCAGTAAGCGGGGACGGCATCGGAAATTTTAATGACCGAGTCCTTCATCGGTCCGAAGAGCGACCAGCCTGCCAAAGCCATGACTGCGACCAATCCTGCCAAAACCACCCCTGTCGGTATTTTTCTGCCGCCTGTCCACGCCCGCATCCGGGAAATCACCGGATTGACGGCAAGGGAAATCAGCAGCACCAGCAGGAAAGAGAGCAGAATGGGAGCAAGCAGCGAGAATGTCCGGATGAAGGCAAACAGCACCGCCCCCAATATCACATAAAATGAAATCGGGCGCGGTGCCTTTTCTGTCTTGGGATGGTCCGGCAGGACGCTTTCCTTGCGGGTGAGTCTCTCGTTGCTGGCCACCACTGTTACCCTAAATTTTGCCCAGCACGAGCAGAATCACAAGAATCAGCACGATGAGCCCGATGCCTCCACTGGGTCCATAGCCCCAGGATCGGCTGTGCGGCCAGGCAGGAATTACCCCCACCAGTGCCAGTATAACGATAATGAGTAAAATTGTGCCTATTGTCATGGGTTATCTTCCTTGATAAAGATGATGGAAACCCGCCACTGAAAAATATTCATTGGCGGGCGGGGTTGCCGTCTCAATGGATACTGGACCAGGCTTATTCAACGGTCATATTGTTATTGACACGTTTGACGCCGTTAACATCGGCGGCATATTTTCCGGCCAGATCCTTTTCGGCGGCAGTCGTGGCTTTGCCTTCCAGAGTGACCACACCGTCTTTGGTCTCGACGTTGGTGCTGAGGCCGCTGGTCGAGCGATGGTAAAGCAATGAGGTTTTGACCATCGCGGTAATGGATGCATCATCAACCGCTTCGATAACTGTATCCATCTTTTTGGCCGTTGTTTTGTCATCCGGCTTTTCAGCGTCTGGATCAGACACGGTCATTTCATTGTTTACTTTTTCAACACCGTCAACATCCATGGCATATTCGGTTGTGAGCTCCTTTTGCGCAACATTATCAGCCTCACCGCGCAAAGTGACGGTTCCGTTATCGGCGAGAACCTCGGTTCCGAGACCGCTGACGTTTCTATGAAACAAAAGGGTTGTTTTTACTTTGGTGATGAGCCATGCATCTGATTTTTCAGCAGGGCGGTTTTCACCTTTTTCTTCCAGTTTGTTGTCCACACCCTTGACGCCGGGCAGACCCGCAACGGTTTCCTCAGCCAATGTTTTATGGGATGCATCCAGAACCGTTCCGGTCAAGGTGACAAATCCGTCTTTCGACTTTATTTTGATATGATCGTCCTTGAGAAAGGTTTTGAACACATGGGTGTTTTTAGCGGATGATTCGATGCGGTCATCCGTCTCAGTGGCAAAAAGCGGGGCCGTGATGAACACCATAGAGGCCACAGCGGCCAAAACTGCCAAACGGTACATTGATTTTTTCATTTTACTTTTCTCCTGTCTTTGGGTTGATTTTAAATATAAAGGGTCGAATGTGGCCAATGCATCATATTTGACCGAACAGCCTTGGTGGCTGAATCCGAGAAGCGTTGCCATTTTTACTTCAGCGATCCGTCAAAAGCCTCCTTGGTAAAACAACGCCCCATACCTTTTGGAATCCCATCTTTCAGCGGATAAAATAGGCATTCAGCACATACTCCTGCACCATCCTCTGGGTGTTGAAAAAAGACCCGTTAATGGCAATGGAACAAGCCATTATGTCCATGAAGCTGCGCCGATCGTGATAGAAAAGGGGAACAATCGCATGCTCCAGCTTGTCGTATAACGACGGGGCATCCAGGGAATGGTCCCGATTCTCCCCCTTTCCCCGGGTTGCGGCACCGATGGACCACCCGGTCAGCCCCTCGATGTGCCCTTCGATCCACCAGCCGTCCAGCACGCTCAAATTGGGCACACCGTTCAAGGCCGCCTTCATCCCGCTGGTTCCCGAAGCCTCCATGGGCGGTTCTGGCGTGTTGAGCCATATATCAACCCCGGATGTGATCATGGCCCCCAGGGTCATATTGTAGTTTTCCAGATACACCACTTTGATGTCATGTTGCAGTTTCTGTCCGGCCTTAAAAATCCGTTTGATGAGTTCCTTTCCCTTATAGTCCCGGGGGTGGGCTTTGCCGCCATAGATTATCTGGATCTTGCCCACTTGACTGGATATCCGTTTGATCCTTTCTATATCCTGGAAAAGGAGGTCACCCCGCTTGTAGGTTGAAGCACGTCGGGCAAAGCCGATGGTTAAAATATTTTCATCCATGGCTGCACCCGTTTCCCGGTTGACGAAATCCATCAGAAGCTTTTTGCACTGCATGTGAGCGTCCCACAACTCCTCTCTGGGAATACTCAAGGCATAGCGGAGGCTGAAGTTGTCCTGCCGCCAGAAAGGAATGTAATCATCGAAAAGATCTCGGAACGGCTTGGAAACCCATGTCGAAGCATGTACCCCGTTGGTGATGGCATCAATGACATAGCCGGCGAACATCAGTCTTGACACCTCACCGTGCTTTTGGGCCACACCGTTGATATAGCGGCTCAGCCTCAAGGCCAGATAGGTCATGTTCAGGGTGGTTCCTTCGTACAGAACCCCCTCCAGTCCAAAAAAATCATTCCGGTCTCCGATCACCTTTTGCGCAAGCGCCAGGGGAAACCTGTCATGTCCTGCCGGAACAGGGGTATGCGTGGTAAAAACGCATTGGTTTCTCACGGATTCCACGTCTTGCTGAAGGATCGATTCCCTTCCGTCCCCCCTGGCGGACTCATCCAGAAGTTCAAGGGTCAGAAGGGCCGCATGCCCTTCGTTGAGATGAAACGGGCTGATGTGGTTATAGCCTAAAGCGCGAAGCATTCTGACGCCGCCGATCCCCAGGATCACCTCCTGGGAAATTCGGTAATGATCATCCCCGCCGTAAAGGGTTTGGGTCAGACCCCGGTCCCACTCGGAGTTTTCGGGAAGATCGGTGTCCAGAAAGTAAATCGGAACCTTATACCCGCCGATTCCCTTGACATCATACCGCCAGGCCCGCAGATGAACGATCCTTCCTTCCACCAGGACCCGGGTTCGCTGGGGCGCCTCTTCGAGCAATGCCTCAACCGCCCAGGAGGCAATCTCCTCTTGCTGCCATCCGTCGGCTTCCAGCCGCTGCCGGAAATACCCTTTGCGATAGAGAAGCGTGACCGCCACCATCGGCACCTCGAGGTCCGCTGCCGAACGGATCGTATCTCCGGCCAGAACCCCCAGACCACCGCTGTAGGTGTGTATGCTTTCGTCAATCCCGATCTCCATGGAAAAATAGGCCACAGAGCGCCGTTCTTTGCTATCTTGCATCATATCCTTCTCCAGTCGCCCCAGGGCATTACCGTTTTTCTGCGGACAAAACAGGGCGTTTTGTCTTCGCACCCCTTGTTCATACTTTAAAAATTTTCATCAACAAGGTTTCCGGCATGACGTCATGCAATTCATCCTCTATCAAAATCATTTTCTCGTCTTTTTCAACCATCCCGACCTTGATCAGAAACCGCATCGCCATATCGGAAAAGGCATCTGTTTCATCCTCGAGACAGACAGGATAAACCCCGTAAGACAGGGCCGGAAAGTTGTTTGTTTTACCTTCACCGCCAAAGGAAAGTATCCAGCAGTCCGGCTTGAATCTGGAAATAAAACACGCAGCCCCCTTGCTTTTCGTACGGGCCAGAATATAGCGTACATGTAATGCGTTGGCGCATTCAACGGTATTCAGGGAAAAGGCGTCCTCGACACGGACATTGTCGGAACCCGCCCCCGTCCTGAAATATGCGGGCAAATCGGCCAGGGTCTGGACAGCCTTACGTTCCCGCTCGGCGGATGTGGCTATTTTAGCTATCATTTCAACCGTCTCCACAGGATATTTTCCGATGGCCGTCTCTTCGGACAGCATCACCGCGTCTGTCCCGTCAAAAATCGCATTGGCCACATCAGATACCTCGGCACGGGTCGGCCGGATATTCTCTGTCATGGACAACAACATCTGCGTTGCTGTTATCACGGGCCGGCCTAAAAGATTGGCCTTGTTGATCAGTTTTTTCTGAACCGCTGGCACATCCTCTATGGGGATCTGAACTCCCAGATCGCCGCGTGCAATCATGATGGCATCTGCTGCGGTGACAATTTCATCAAAATTGGCAATGGCCTCGGCCCGCTCGATTTTGGCAACCACATACGCGGAGTGCCCGTGTTTTTGTGCAAAAGCCTTTACCTTGCGGATGTCGTCGGCTGACTCTGCAAATGAAACCCCAAAGGCATCCACTCCCTCCTGCAGGGCAAAGGCGATAAATTCAAGATCCGTATCCGACACCGCATCCGCGAATATCTTTACCCCGGGAAGATGTAATCCCTTGTAGGAAAGAAGCGGGCCCCCGATAACCGTCCGACAGAAGACCTTATCTTTTAGGACTTTTTCCACCTGAAGCTGAATGAAACCGTCATTAAGGAAAACCAGGCTGCCGGGATTCACGCTCTCGGGCAATCTCTTATATTCGACAGGTATCTGACCGGCCGTGCCCACAGAATCCTGGACGGTCAATATGACCTCATTGCCTTTTTCCAGCAGCAGCGGTTCATTCATGAGTTTGCCGATGCGTATTTTGGGACCGGGAAGATCCGCCATGATCAGACAGGAACGCTCTGTCCTTGCCGCCACGGCACGAATGCGCCCGATATCCTCCCTGTGCCCCTGCACGGTTCCATGGGCAAAGTTGAGCCGCGCCACATTCATCCCCTGGAAAATGAGTTGCTCCAGCACCGCCTCCGATCGTGAGGCCGGGCCAATGGTGCAGACGATTTTGGTTTTATGCGCTGGCAGCCTCACAGCGCCGCAACCCCCGCGCCCGCAACACATGCCAGGACCCATGGTTCCATGAATTCAATATTTTCCATACCAGCCTCTTTTTTTAACAGCCCGCCTTGTCCAGCAAGAATTCGACGGGTTACACCCGTCTTCGTCCTTGAATCACCTGAATCAGGATCACAACGATGGCGACCACCAGCAGCGCGTGAATGACGCCGCCCATCGTATAACCGGTCAACAGTCCAAGCGCCCACAAAATTAGTAGAATCACAAATATAGTCCAAAGCATTTTAACCTCCTGTTTTAACGTTTAACGCCATCAAATTTTTTAACAGGCGTCCATGTTTATTTCCCGGTGACATCCTTGATCTGGCCGATCTTTTCCTGAACCTTCCCGGCTCTGTTTTCAGCCTTGCCTTTGACTTCCAGGTCCCGGTTCCCGACTGCTTTTCCGGTGACCTGTTTGATTTTTCCCTTGATTTTGTGCCACTTGCCTTCCAACTTGTCCTGAGTACTTGATTTCATGATGTTTCTTCTCTTTTCAGGTATTTTTTCTTCCCATGACCAGCAGCGCGATACCACCCACCAATGCAAGGCCGCCAATGATGGGCGGCAATGGATAGGATTCTCCGGCCGGAACACCCGGGTGGAGCGGCAATCCATCAGATTTAAACTCTTCATGACTGCCACTCCCCGGATGCTTCACCCAGCCCCGGCTTATTTTACAACCATACTGTTCTTAACCGATGTAACCCCTTTCACCCCTCGGGTGATTTGCACCGCCCTGGCAGCGGCTTCGGCGGAATCCACAAAACCGCTCAGCTGTACTTCTCCCTTAAACGTCTCGACATTGATCTGGAACACCTTCAGCATCGGGTCTTCCAGTATTGCCGCCTTCACCTTGGCGGTGATGACGGAGTTATCCATGTATTCGCCTGTGCTTTCACTTGTTCGTGTTCCCGCACACCCTGCGATGAGGGCCGTCAGAAACAGTAGGATAACCAACTGTCTAAAAAAACGGATCTTATTCATAATGACACCTTTAAATTATAAATTCATGGGATGGAGTTCAACACGCCGGTTCAGGGCCCGTCCCTGAGCTGTGTCGTTAGGCGCCACCGGTTTGGAGAATCCGAATCCTTCAATGCTCAGACGCTCTTTTTGAACCCCTTTGCTTACCAGATAGGTCTTTACGGCCTGGGCCCGTCTCATGGACAGTGCATCATTGTATGCTTTGGAGCCGACATTGTCTGTATGACCTTGAACTTTAACAGTAATCTGGGGATGCGTTTTCAAAACCTCTGCAATCTGATCAAGATAATCAAAAGCCTCTGGTTTGACCACGGATTTATCGAAATCAAAATAGGCCTCATCCACCACCCAGATACCCTCGGCATTTGTCCCTTTCAATGGGGCCGGGGCCGGGGCCGGGGCGACCGGCGCCGGGGATTTCTGAGTCAGAAAAATGTCTTCGACAAAGCTGGCCATGCCCGCGTCCGTCAACAGGTCATCTGCGTTGGACACAAAGCCGCAATTGCTGATACGGACGATGTCATCCATGAGGGCAACCCCTTTTTCATCATCACCAACAAGGATGGGGTAATAGCAAAGCCCCGAACCCAGTTGATCCTTCAAGGCCTGGGCTGCTTTCAGGGTAATGGGGGATTCTAAACTGGCTTCCGGCTGACCGTCACTGATAATAATCACAGCGGTATTACCGGAAACAGGTTTCAGTTCTTCCTGTCCGGATGCGGTAAGCGCCCTATGCATGGGGCTTGTACCACCTGCTTCGGTTATCTTTTTTAAATTTTCACCCAGGGCATATGTGGAATATTCCTCCATGCCGTAAAAAAGAACCGTGTTTTTGTCGGAAACGGCAGGGCTGTGACCAAAGGACCGGAGCGCACTGTTCTGGCCCAGTTCCGGCAGGGTCTGATTGATGCGGCTGACAATTTGGGTGGCCATATCAAATTTTTTATTTCCCATGTATGGCTTGTCCATGGAACTGGATGCATCCAGAACCATGACAAAATTATCAATGGATGACTCATACTCATTTGCGCTGAATGGGGTCAGGGTAAATGCGGGGAGGGTCTGAACCTCCTTTTGGGCATAACACCCCGACAGCACAAAAGCGATGACCAGGGCCGTTAAGAATTGAATACTGAAAGATTTCATGAAAGTTCTCCTTTATATATTTGGGTTTTTGGATTCACGGATGATGTATATCCGTGTGATGGATCCATTCACAGACTGATATACTTCAATTAACGTGCCGGGACTTTTGTATCCGGTTTATAATCTGCATCCTGTTGACCGGCAGGGGTATCAGGCCGTAAAGAGTGCGATATCAACGGCATTGAAAAACCAGGGAATTCGGTCATATTCAGCCCTTGGTCATATATGACCGAATTTTCATAAGATTCTTAATGGGTGCCTGTAAATCCCTTTTTGCTGATTCTCCATAGATATTAGGGTGATAGATCACGTTGTGCAGGGTATGGGAATCCTGGCACATAAAGTGAATATTCTTGGTCATGGTGAGTCTATAAAATTATTGTCAAATGTTGTGATGGGCATCAAATGGCATTTCTTTTTTTGTTGAGGAGTATAATCATGGCCGGCATTGAAATCATTACCGTGGAAAGGGGATCTGAATTAAAAGAATTCATTGAACTGCCCTGGAAGATCTATGTGGCATACCCCAAATGGGTTCCTCCTCTCAAAAAAGAGGTGCACCGGATGCTGGATCCCCTCAAGCACCCTTTCTGGGAATTTTCCCAGCGCATTCTTTTCCTGGCACGGCGGGGCCAAGAGACGGTGGGAAGAATTGCGGGCATTATCGATGGCCGGTATAACCGGTTCCATAACGAAAAAATGGGCATCTGGGGGTTCTTTGAATGTGCGGATGACCCGCAAGCTGCGGCAGCCCTGTTCTCTTCAGTGGAAAAGTGGGTGCATAACAAGGGGATGACCTTCATAAGAGGTCCGCTCAACCCATCCACCAATCACGAGGCAGGATTGCTCATTCAGGGATTCGATATTCCGCCTTGCCTGATGATGACCTATAACCCGCCGTACTATTCAAGGCTGATCGAATCGTGCGGTTACTTCAAAGAAAAAGACCTGCTGGCTTTCCTTATAGACAGCAATTACGAACTTCCCGGATGGATGGATCGTCTGGCCGGCAAGATTGCCCAAAAAAAAGGGGTCCGCATCACCGACTTTCGCCCAAAGGATGCAGACGCTGAAATCGCTCAGATCCGGCAGATCTATAATGATGCATGGTCCGGCAACTGGGGGTTCGTTCCGTTAAGCGAAAAAGAGATGCAGGATATCGGGAAGCACGTCATGGAATTTACAGATCCGGACATGGCTTTTTTCATCTATTATGAGGATGAACCCGCCGCCTTCTGCATGGTCTTTCCCGATATCAACCCGTTGCTTAAGCGTCTCAACGGGCGGGTCGGTCTTTTGGGGGCGCTGAAATATTTTCTGTACAGAAAAGAGATCGTCGGATTGCGGTTGTTTATGTTCGGGATCAAAGAAAAATACCGGCAACTCGGACTCCCCATGCTGGCCTTCCACCATATCTATGAGGTGGTGAGAAATAAAGCGAAATTCCGTTATATGGAAATCGGCTGGACCCTCGAGGACAATGAGGCGGTCAACTCATTGATAGAGGAAGCCGGAGCAAAAATGGTCAAAAAATACCGAATATTCAGAAAGTCTTTATCATAATGAAACGAACGGCTTTGAAGCAAAGGATCTAAACATGTCGACTGAGCATCAAAATGTCACCATCGCTTTTGTCTGGCGGCCTGAGGAGATAACCCCGGCGGTGATTCAAATGGCTCAGCAAACAGAAAGCTGCGCGATCTTCGATTTTTCCCGAGAGAAGAGCGCAGACGGCCTGTCTTCCTTGTTACGAAAAACAGACCCTGCCGGTCTTGTCAGGGATATCAAAATGTCTGCCTCTGCCATGATGGATTCGTCTTTACGGCGAACATTAAAGGAAACAGGGATTCAAACCCTCTGGGTAGAGTGCCCCCCTGGGTTTTCTCGGGAAGACACAACCCTGTTTTTAAAAAACCTGGAGGAAATGTCGAAAAATTATGGCTGTTTTCCCATCACCGGGGACACCGCCATCATAACAAAGATGCTGAAGCCCGGCTCAGGCATCGAACACATCGTCCTGAAAGGATGTGAAGCCGCAGGATTTGTGAGCCGTGAGACAACCATGTCTCTCTATTCCATGGCCAGGGAAATGCAAAGATCCTCTGCAGCGCCTTTTGATATTCTCATCTGGGGGGGTGTCTTTATCCCTGAAGCCGCTGCAGCCTTCCTGTCGACCGG
>JAABSS010000458.1 GCA_011390235.1 Desulfotignum sp. | reverse complement strand
ATTTCGGCCGGCAGCAGATCCAGCCCCAGGCTCTGCTGAACCGGTGGATCGTTCCCCTGGACCGGAGAACCGATTTTCTGTCCTTTCACACCGGCATGAAAATAGAGATCCCGTTTGACCAGCTGGTGATCTTTTCCACCAATCTTGAACCCAGAACCCTGGTGGATGAGGCATTTTTGCGGCGGATCCGGTACAAGATCATGATCGATCATCCGGAAAAAGAGGCATACAGACAAATATTTCAGAATGTGTGTGAAGCCCATAACATGACATTTGAACCGGCGGTTTTTGATTATCTTGTAAAAGAGCTGTATGAAAAAAACAATATCCGGTTAACCGCCTGCCACTGCCGGGACCTGCTGGACAATATCCTGGACAAAGCCTATTTTAAGCGGGAAAAACCAGCGCTGACCCAAAAGACCATCACAGATTCATGGGAAAGTTACCATGTGGATGTGTAGGACCAAGGTATTGGTTTTTTTGTGGATGGTGCCTGTTCTGGTTTTTGCCGGGTGCAGCACAAAGCCTGTTTCTGAACCAAAAATTGATTTTGACCAGTACACGGTGGCTGCGCCATCTTCGGCCCATTGCCCTGACCAGGAGAGGGTGCTGGACCAGGCAGAAAAACTGCTTGCAGATAAAGACTACAGCCGGGCACTGCATATGGCGGCACAGATTATTGAGGCCCCGTGTTCACAGGAAAATTACACAAAAGCCCTGCAGACAGCCGGTGATGTGTTTGCCGCCAGAAAGGAAGACAGCCAGGCTTTTTATTTTTATCTGGAGGGCATGGGCCATGCAACCGATGCCCATGAAAACCAGGGCTTTCTTGAACGTATTTTGGCTGTTACGGCGCGGATGCCGTCGGAAAAGATCATCGCCCTGGTTGACGGGGCTGGTGCACAGGATAATGATCATACCGGAAGAATTTTGTATGGGGCTGGTGTGGCAAAATTTGAAGGCCAGGACAAAGAAGGGGCTGCAAAACTTTTGCAGGAAATTGTCGCAAGGTTTGCCGGCACCCCGGAAGCCAGGCAGGCGGCAGCCATGCTGGAGCGGATGCAGAAAACAACGAAGTTCCATCACCGCCGCATCGGGGTGATGCTGCCTTTGAGCGGGTTTTACCAGGCAGCCGGAGAACGGGCGTTAAACGGCATACAGATGGCTGTGGATGCGGTGAACCAGTCAGGAAAGAGCAGTTTTACCCTGCTGGTCCGGGACACCCGGTCAGATCCGGCAGGGGCTGCGGCCGCGGTTCGGTATCTGGAAAAAAACAGGGCTGCCTGCATCATCGGCCCCATGGTGACGGGGGAACCTGCCGCTGTCCAGGCCCAGGCGCTGGAAATCCCCATGATCACCCTGAGCCAGCAGGCCGGGATCCCGGAAACCGGGGAATATATCTTCAGAAACTTTCTCACCCCCGGCAGCCAGACCCGGGCCCTGGTCTCCCATGTGATGGATGATCTGGGATATGAAAGGTTTGCAGTCCTATCTCCGGATGACCGGTACGGGCAGTATTGCAGCGCGGCATTTTTACAGGCGGTCAAGGACCACGGGGGCCGGGTGACAGCGCAGGCTGTGTACGGGCCGGACCAGACCGATTATTCCGCACAGATCTTACCCTTTATAAAAGGATATAAGAAGCTGAATGCCCGCCGGCAGTTTGTCGACATGGCACCTGGTGAAAAAAGGCAAAGAAACCGAATCTACCGGGCAAAGGTGGACTTTGATGCCCTGTTCATTCCGGACAGTCCCCTGAAAGCTTCCCAGATCGCCCTGCAGCTCAAATACCACGGCATCGGCGATGTGGTCTTGCTGGGCACAAACATCTGGAATTCAGACACGTTTTTTGATGCGGTGGGAGATTATCCGCCCCACACGGTTTTTCCGGTGGATTTTTATGCGGATAGTCCTGCAGAAAAGGTGCAGGGATTTGTTGCTGCCTATGAAGAGATGTTCGGCGCCCTGCCCGATTATTTTGCCGCCATTGCATATGATACCGCCAATCTGGTCATGCACTGCCTGTCCCGGCCCGAGGTGACCTCACCATCCCAATTTGTGCAGACCCTGAAAACCCTGCGTTATGACAACAGCGTCACCAGCCCCACATCCTTTGACAAAACCGGGGAATGCATCAAACCCCTCCACCTGCTCGGGTTCACGAACTGAATGGGGTCAGGCACAAAAAGTGCGTAAGAATCCCACGCCGGATAATGCCAATAATGCAACCCCATAATGGAAAAGATTTTCTTGTGTTTTATCTTCTGATATTTTATAAAATAGTATTACCACAGGGTGTCTGAAAATCAATAACGTTGTGCGCAACCCATAACAAGACGATTGGTTTTAATCTCTTTTCATTTCAGGATATCTTATGGCATGTGTAAAGTGCGGATTTCAACATCCGGAAAATGCCAGATTCTGTGCTGCATGCGGCATTGCCCTTGTCCAAAAAAAAGAATCGCCGCCGTCCCCACCCGGGACATATGAAGGAGAACGCCGGTATGTAACGGTGTTGTTTTCAGATATGTCCGGTTATACCGCCATGTCGGAAAAAATCGATCCCGAAGAGGTGCGGGAAATAACCACCCGGGTATTTGGCGGGATTGCAAAAATCATTTCCACGTACGAGGGATTTGTGGAAAAATATATCGGCGATGCAGTAGTGGCAATTTTCGGTGCCAGGAAATCATTTGAAGATGATCCTGTCCGGGCAGTAAGGGCAGCCA
Organism: Desulfotignum sp.; assembly: GCA_011390235.1. Next base: position 7,191 of record JAABSS010000458.1, on the reverse strand, counting down.
TGGACATCCATGGATTTGTCAATGATATCAGTCCTGAGATTGAACAGGCCGTTCATATACCCATATCCATGCATACTGCTGTCAATACCGGTCTTGTGGTGACTGGAAAAATCAACATGGAAAAAGGCACCCATGGCGTTGTGGGGGATACCATCAATGTGGCGGCCAGGCTGAGCAGCCAGGCACAAAGAGATTCCATTCTGGTTTCCCGCAGTACCTACCGGAGGATATGCAGCCAATTTGCCTGTCAGCGGCTGAAAGACATCCGGGTCAAGGGAAAATCAAAGCCCATTGCCGCATACCGGGTGACAGCAGAAATCAGTGCCAAAGCACGATTTTTTCACTACCCGCAATTGCATGAAACCTATATGGGCCGGGACAATGAAATTGCATCCCTGACGGGTTTGGCCGAGAAAATCACAGCCACCTGTAAAGGGCGGATGGTGACAATTACCGGGGAGGCCGGTATCGGAAAATCCCGTCTGCTGGCGGAATTTACCAAGACACACAGGAACAGGTCATCCGCACCCTTTGATCTGATTGAATGCCACCCGGCTGCAATAAATGAAATAAGTCCATTTTATCCGTTTGTGCATTTTTTACGAAAGGTGTTCGCCATTCAGGAAAGTGACGATGATCAGCATGCCTTTGTAAAAATACAGGAAAAACTAACTGCTTTTACTGATGACCGTGCGTTGAAAAGCCTGCCGTACCTGGCAAAACTGCTGAACCTGACGATTCCTGAAGAACTTGAAAAAAAGATCCAGCTTCTGGACGGCATGGCTGTAAGGCAGCAGCTGTATTATATTTTTCGAAAACTCATCACCCAGCTTGTGCAGGACAACCCCCTGATCATTATTTTTGAAGATCTGCAATGGATTGATGATGCTTCGGCTTCTCTGATCGAACACATACTTCCCCTGACAATGGAACTGCCGCTGATGGTCATACTTGTAAGCAGGACAATGGATACAGGCCATCCAGCCCACCTGAGAAAAGTGGGGGATTCGTACAAGTCTTTTTTTTGCTGTTACAAGACAACTGCTGCACCGCTTGCTGCCTGAATTTTTTTGAATATCATGGATATGTCCAGGGAATTGCCATGGCTTCCACCGGGTTTGGCCTGGTTTGTGATATGATGAAATTACCGAATATAGCATATATATACCATCGCAGATCCCTGGCTTTGATGGATGATCTTACAGAATTTCCGATTGCAAAGGGTCATTGTTATCTGGGGCTGGGGTGGCATGAGGATTTTTTGGGAAACGCTGAAAAGGCTGTTCAGTATTATGCAGAATCCGTCCGGGAGTTCGGAGAAACAGGCGATTTGCGCCGGTGGGGAAATTCAACCCTTTTTATTGCCCTTTTATATGCCAGAATGGGTGATTTTGCCAGGAGTCTCGACCTGGCAAAAAAAAGCCATCATGTGGGTGAAAATTCAGGGGATAAACAGCTCACCGGATGGGGACTCCAGGTTCAGGGTATGGTGTATATCCACCTTGGGCGGTTGAAAAAAGCCAGACAGAAACTTGAACAGGCAATTTTATATTTGAAAGCGGTGCCTGATTTTTTAAATATGAATCTTGCCAACGGGGATCTTGGCATGTGTTATCTGCATGAGGGAGAATTTAACAAGGCATTTGATCTGCTCATGGATGCGCTGCAAAATTTGCGCAGTATGAAATTCAGAGGATATGATATCTGTTTTTTGAAAAACAATGTGGCAGAGTATTATGTAAAAAAAATGAGATCGATGGGCCACAAAAATGATACTCAGCTGATTAAAACGGCTGCAGAGGCATGTACCGGTGCAGTAAAAGAAAGTGCGTATTACATTTGGGCAATACCCCAGGCTTACAAATGGCAGGGGTGCTTTTTTCAGCTCACCGGCAAACCGGAAAAAGCCCGAAAATCCTGGTTTCAGGGCCTGGCCGTTGCTGAAAAACTGGGCATGGAATATGAAGCGGCATTGATCAGGAAAGATATGGATCGAGCAATGTGAGGACAAGGTTCTCAAACCTCCCAATCTTGGCTGGCAAATTCATTTTGCCATGGAAATTTTTTACCAAAATTAAAATATTATTAAGGATTTTTGCCTTTTTTGACAGGACGGTGACGGGTGCCAAGTTGCCGGGCCCTCGTCACTATTTGCCTGTCAGCTGTCACGATTTCTTTGTCGCGAAAAACTAAAATCGGCTCAGCATATTTACAGAAAAATGTTGCATTATCTCTTTTGATGCCCAATAATTGACCCAAAAATCCGGATCATTGGAATAGAAAATCAAAAATGAGGTAACCGAAAAGGGAAACGTTATGCACAGCCGAATTACAATAAATGCCAACATCTGCCACGGTCAAGCATGCATCAAGGGAACCAGGATTCCGGTTCACCAAATTATCCGCATGCTGGCCAACGGGGATAAAATTGAAGAACTTATAGAGGATTATCCGACCCTCAAGCAGGATGATATTTATGCCTGCCTGGATTATGCTGCGACACTTGCAGAGGAACAGATTACGCCCATTGAACACGCCATATGAAAATCAGAAAATCCACCAACGGGTATTACAGGCTCTCAAGCACTACACCCCAAAACAATGGCCCGGACTGATGGTGGTTATGCGCGATACCGTCCAAAGCACCTGGAAGTCTCATGCTGAAAAATAAAGAGGCTGCCTGTATCATCGGACCCATGGTGATGGCCCAGGCTGTGTACGGGCTGGACCAGACCGATTATGAATGGGGTCAGGCTTGGCTTATTGGCTTATTGCAAAGGGCCGCAATAAGCCAATAAGCCAAGCCTGACCCCAAGTTGGGTGTTGACATCTGTAGGGCTTGAGGGTAACCTGTAAATTGATTGATTTCAGGCTGTTAAAATGTTTTCCAGGGAGGATTTCATGAGTGCAACCGCAGAAAAATTGAGATATCTTGAAGAAACCATGGCACAGGTTGCCTATGCCCAGCTTAAAACAGAGATGTCTTTGCAGACATTGTCCAAGGAAATGCGTGAATTCAAGAATGAGATGGGAGAATATAAAGACTGGTCGAAAAATCAGATCATTCTCATGAACCGGCAGTGGGGAGACCTGGCGAACAAGATGGGCACCCTTGTGGAAGATATTGTGGCCCCCAATATCCCGCGCATAGCCAAGGCTTGTTTTGGATGTGAAGACCTGGATTATTTTGCTGTGCGGGTCCTGAAAAAAAGCCGCAAAGGGGATGGCCGGAGAAGAGAATTTGACGTGATTGCCGTGTGCGAAGGAATTTTTATTCTCAATGAAACCAAATCCTCCCCTGAAACCAGAGATGTTGACAAACTGGCCGCATTTGTGGAGAGCGGGGCGCTTTTTGATTATTTTCCCGAATATGAAGGATACCGGATTTGCCCCGTGTTCGCGTCGCTGTATATGGATGACAGCCTGGTTGCCTACCTGACCCGGAAAAAGATTTATGCGTTGACCCTTAAGGAAGATACCATGGATATCGTGAATCTGGTGGGGGTTGAAAATTAGTTTGCCGCCATTGGCTTTGATACCGCCAATCTGATCATGCTCTGCCTGACCCGGCCCGGGGTGACTTCACCATCCCAATTTGTGCAGACCCTGAAAACCCTGCGTTATGACAACAGCATCACCAGCCCCGCATCCTTATGATAAAAGCGGCGAATGCATCAAACCCCTCCACCTGCTCGGAGTCACGAACTGAAACCAAACCTTGATGAAAATTATTACAGCTTTTTGTGTAAAAAATTTCCACTTTTTGTATAAAAAAAGTGATACAATTGGGTAAACATTGTTTCTTATGTAATTCTACCATTTCAAGAGATCCCCTTCAACCGTGCCATCAGACGATTTTCTGTTGATGGCACGGTTGTTGCTGTATTTATCATCAGAAAAAAACGAAATAGTATGAAAACAATGTATTGAATTGGATGTTAAATAGGAGGACTGGATGAAGAAAACGGCTATGCCATCAGGTGTTTTAATTGGATTGTTATCAATGGTGATTTTTTTAGGTACCGCTGTTCATGGTAATGCTACCTCTATGATTGAAAGCAGTGTAATTCATGGGTATCAAATATCCCAGTCCTCCATTACCTGGGAACATGAAATCAACGATCTTGATCCTGAAAAGATTACCTCTGCTACACTTTTCTTGACGCATTCTGGAAATATCCCCGGTAATTTCAAATCATGGTATTTCAATAACCAAAAACTCAGCAATTCAAATGGTAATGGTAAATCGCTGGTAGAAGAGAAATTTGATATTGATATCGACTCATTTGACAACATTTATCCTGGTAATGAAATTAGATTGTTTTTTGAGTTGGAACAAAAAGAAAAACCCGGTGAGGGAAATGGTAACGGACCTCAATATTTCGAATTCGATCTGAGCGAAAGTATCGTTAAGATTGAATACAATGGTATTTCTATGGATCCCGGCAAAGGAAAAGTTCCGCATTCACAAAATCCGGAACCAGCCACATTCATTCTATTTGGAATCGGTCTGCTGGGTGCTGCCGGCATTAGCAGAAGATCCTTCAGTGTCAAAAGGTAATGTATTCAAATTCAGAAACTAGGCGGTTCGGAAAAGATAGAAGATCCGGCGCTGACCGGCGCATGGAACCAAGATAGAAAAAAACATAAAAAAAGCAGGGCTGTTAATTCAGTGCCTGCTTTTTTTTTGTGTCTGTTTTGCAGGCCGGCCTTCAGCATTAGGGTGTGAAGATCAGCAGCGATTTGCATATTCTTGAATATAATCATGAATTCGAACAAAATTATTCTTTTCAATAGCCAGAGCAGCTTTGCGGTGATATGTATGTATGATTTGCTAAAATATGCCGTAAAGGTTGCATTTAAAAAAGCCGATACGAGTGGATACTTAAATCTTGTTCAAAATCCTGCAAGGCAGGGAATAAAAAATTCGCCGGGGATAATGTTACGGAAAAATTAGCATTAAGGAGTCAGGAATGGAAACATCTGAAAATGTAATTGACATCAAGGCAATTCTCCAAAGCGATATAAAAAAAATCATTGAGCAAATTGAAAAAACAAGTCAACCGATTCCGGTTGCTCGTGGCAACAAACCAAATTGTAAAGAATATTCCCCCCAAAGAAAATGTGATTGCCAAAAATCCTGATAGCCATATTATTTGGCAGGGATAAAAAAAGTAGTTGTAAATAAAATCAGAATAGATATATAAACCATATATTGACCTTGCAAAAAACAGCTGTATCTATTTCCTTTGTCTCCGGCTGTTTATTGCGATTGCTGCAGAGGTTGAGGCCATTGGGTTTGTTTGGTTTTTCATGGGACAGGGGTTCATCTGGTACTGGTATTCAGGCCGTTTCTCTGTGACATCATTTTTTTCTTAACCGTTTTAATGAAAGGAGAAAGAGATGTTATTCATGGGTTCAAAAAACAGGTATTGGATATTTTTAACGCTTTTTCTGGGGACATTGATACTCATGATGCCCTCCCTTCTGCTGGCAGCCAAAGGCGGGGTAAAAGGCAAACCTGCTGCAACATCCTGGTGGGATGCCGTGGCGGAGCCTGAAGAGCCGTCGCCCTATTATGATTCCATCCTGTATTCTGAAATTCCCCCCAGACTGCGGGAAATTGAGCGCAACAGCAACCGGGTCCAGGTGGATGTGTTCGGCAGTTCCGTGGGAGGGCGCAACCTGTTTCTGGTTACTGTTACAGCGCCGGGGACATCGGGCCGCTTCGGCCATTACAAATCCCTGCGCAAGATGATGATCCGTGATCCGGAAAAGGCACTGAAAAAACTGGATCAGTACAAGGATTTCAAGGTGCCGTTTTTTGTGAACGGCAGTATCCATGGGAATGAATACGCAGGGACAGATGCCTGTATCCGTCTGATTGAAAAACTGGCCTATGACAACAGCGAAGAGGTTATGGCCATTCTGGACAACATGATCCTGTTGTTCAACGTGGTCCAGAATCCTGACGGCCGGGTTCTGGGACAGCGCAGAAATGCTGCCGGGTTTGATCCGAATCGGGATTTCATCTCCCAGACACAGCCGGAAATCAAAGCCACAGCCGCATTGATCGCTGAATGGAACCCCATGGTTTTTCTGGATCTGCACGGGTTTGTGTCTCCCATGCTCATTGAGCCGTGCAGCCCGCCTCACAATCCCAACTATGAGTATGATCTGTATATCAAGTGGGCCCTGGCACAGGCAGAGGCCATGGAGGCATCGGTGACTGAGAATACCGAGTATACAGCCCAGATTCCTTTCCGGGACTGGGATTTCAGTCAAAGGGGCTATTACTGGGATGACTGGCCCCCCATCTATACCCCCATGTTTGCCATGTATCACGGGGCTTATGGCCATACCCTGGAAACACCGGCCAGAGATGAAACAGGGGTGGATGCCCATTACTGGGCAGTCTGGGGAGCCATGAATTTTGTGGTCCAGAACAAGGATGCAATGATCCGGGACCAGATGGAGATATTCAGGCGGGGATTTCTGGATCTGCCCCAGGCGGTTATACCGAATGAAATACTTGCCCAGGCTGCGTATCCGGATTTTGAGCTCCTGGAGCTGTTTATCAAAGATTTTCCAGCCGCATACGTGATTCCGCCGGACGGACCCATGCAGCTCAGTTCCCATCAGCCTGCCAAGCTGATTGCATTTCTGCTGCACAACGGGGTTCAGGTGGAGAAGGCAACACAGGATTTCATGCTGGAAGGCACAGTTTATCCAAAAGGCACCTATGTCATCTGGATGGACCAGCCCAAACGGGGGCTGGCCAACACCCTCCTTGAAGACGGCCTGAATGTGTCCGACCTGGGCATAGCAGACCTGGTGTTTTATTCCCCGCCCACTGCCTGGAGCCATCCCCTTTTGTGGGGGGTGCACCGGGGGGTGATGCAGGAGAAGATGGCCATCAAAACCAGTCCGGTCAAAAATGCTGACAGGCCGAAGGGCAGTCTGGAAGAAGGATTGGCAGGGGCCTACGCTTATCTGACTACCAGCGTGGAGGCTTTTCAGGCGACCAATGCCCTTATTGACCGGGGCGTTGCTGTATACCGGGCACCGGAAGCGTTTATGGACAGGGGACGCGAATATGCTGCCGGCACCCTGATTGTTTCCGCTGAAGCATCGGTGATCAACGAGATGGTGAATAAGTGGGGACTTGAGCTGTCCGGCATAGACAAGATT
>JAABSS010000457.1 GCA_011390235.1 Desulfotignum sp. | reverse complement strand
GCCATTTCCATGCCAAGAATTTCAGGCGGGGGGTTCAGGTTTTCATCGATGATGCAGAATCCTGTTATGGCTGCCTTGCCTTTGGGGGTATCAACCATCACGGTCATGCCGCCTTTGGTGTGGGCCGGGGTGTGCATCACCCGGATGCCGGGAACAATTTCCCTGTCGGTGTTTATGGTCTGGATCTGGCCGTTTTCTTCAATGTCCTCGACATAGTCTTCCAGGTACCGGTAATCCAGAGGATGGGGATCGTGGATTGCCGCCATTTCTTTTTCATGGATAAAAAACCGGGCGTTTTCGCATTTGTAGTCATTTTCGCAATGATCGGTGTGCAAATGGGTGTGGATGACGATATCGATGTCTGCAGGCGCAAGGCCGTGGCGGGCCAATCCCTGTTCAAATGTGTATATTTTTCCGTTAATGGCGGTTTCTCTGTCTTTGGACTGGATGGGGTGCATCTCTCCTGTGTCCACCAGGATGGTTTCATCTGCTCCTTTGATGAGCCATGCATAGATGGGGATGGTATAGGTCTGGCCCTGGCCGTATTGAAAGGTCATCATGCTTTTGTCAAATACTTTGGTTCCCAGAACAATGGGATGAATAGTAAATGATGTGTTCATGGCTGTTTTGCCTCTATACTGAAATAATGGTGTGCGGTTTTTGTGCATCAGTGGTGGTGACCGCATCCCCCCTGTTTTTTGTTTTTTTTGCCCTGGCACAGGTCAAACATGTGGAAAAGCTTGAGCTCTCCTGACTCCAGTAATGCCAGGTTTTCAGCAACCGTGTCTTTTTGTGCTGCATATACCTTGATATCAGCACTGTGCAGGCCTCTTTGTCCACCGTCGCCAATGCATTTGGTGACCACCGCATCAACCGCCTCATCCTTGCTGAGAACCCCGGTTTTGCAGCCGGCATCAGGGTTTGCAATTTTCTGGTTTTTTTTGACAGAAATATTTCTGGTTTCAAGGTCCACCACCATAAAAAGTTCAGCCACACCAAAATGGTCATTGACCAGGCTGTCAAGCCCCTTGTCTTCTGTTACCGGAAATGCGACTTTCATGTGTTCCTCCGTTTGTGCATCTTGTCCCGGCAGGTATCATACCTGCCATATTTTAATACAATAAGGCATCCAACGGCAAAATCAACCATTGACAGGAAAATCAGCAGGGGCATCGCATGCAACAACATCCTGTTCAGCTGCTTGATCCCCGCCTCCTGTGGGTAGTGGTGTGACCGGCCCGAGATTGGCATCTGACGGTCCTGCCACACCGATACCCACAGGAGGCTATGTCAATATATGTGACGCTGCATCTAATTGCGATTGCTCTTGGAAGGCAGGTGTCAGAGCACCACTACCTGTGGCAGCGGTTTGATGAAGGTTTGCCTCAGGCTGTAGGTGTAGGCGCCCTGGAACGGGATCATCAGGATATCGCCCTCCTGGATCTGCTCTCCGAAACAGGCATATCCCCATACATCATGGGGGGTGCACAAAGAACCCAGGATGCGGCAGGGCTGCTCTGTCAGGCCGGGACGGGTGAGGTTCAGCACCGGGAAATAATCGGTTTCAAACCGCTCCCACCCCACCGCATTGGTGCCGGCATCTGTGATGGCCATATCCGGCATTTTTTTGTCTGTGACCTGGACGATGATGTGCATGGCATCGTTGCAGATCCACCGTCCAGGCTCAAAACAGATGCATAAGTCTGTCAGGGGCAGAATATGTTTCTTCAGGGCGGCGCAGATTTTTTTGGCAAAAGTTTCCAGAGGTTCTGCCGGCAGATGATAATGGCGCAACGGATCTTCTGATACCAGCCATTCCCCTTTTTCCGGCCAGTACCCGCCGCCGATGTCCATGAACCGGCAGGTGTTCAGAAAATCTGCGGGCATGTCCCGGAGCAGCCGTCCCAAGCTGCAGATGGTGTCAATCTGCCGGTCGGGGTTCAGGTTCCAGGAAGAATGAAACTGCAGCCCTGTGCATTTTAAAAACGGATGGGCCTGGATAGCCCGGTACAGGGGCAGCAGTTGTTCGGGCATGATGCCGAATTTCTGCCACAATCCCTCAGGCTGGCAGTTGATCCGGATACCTGCACAAAGCGGCTGCTGATTTTTTTCCAGCAGGGCCATCAATCGCCGGCATTCCCCTGTGCTGTCCAGCAGCAGGGTGACCCGGTCCGGGTGGGCAGCTGCCAGTTCCAGTTCTGCCATGGTTTTGCCCGGGCCGCTGAAAATGATCTCTTCTGCCCCCAGATCCAGGGCAGTTGCCAGTTCCATGCCTGAAGACACATCCAGCCCCCATCCCCGGCTTACCAGTATGCGGGATATGTCCGGCAGAGAATTGCTTTTCATGGCATAGTAAAACCGGGTTTTGGGTAAATGGGCTTGAAAAACGGAGGTAAATCTTTGTGCCCGTTCTGTTAAAACATCGGAAATCACCTGATAAAGGGGGGTTCCATGGGTTTTTACCGCATCCAGATACCGCTGTTTCTGGTTGAACAGCGGGACAATCTGGCCTTTGAGAAACGAGGCGGACATGACAGGATGGGACGGGGCAGCCGGCTGGTTCATGGCTGGATCTCGATTTCCAGCCGTCGGGCCAGGAGCATGGCCCTTGTTTCCGGAAAAGTCCACCCCTGGGTATTGATGATCATATGCCCTATAAGCCATGACTCATAATCTGCGGGAGGCATGGTAATTACATGCCCTGGTTTCCGGATGACATGCAGCTGCTTTACCCGGAGTTCTGAAGCCAGGTTCCGGGAATTGACGGCCGTAAGTATCCCGCTTTTTTTTGCATGGATGCGCATGCCCATGTGGGGGGTGAACCTTATATCATCCAGATGCCATGGCAGATTTGCCGCCACATCCAGGGCCAGTTTCAGTATATCCAGGTTTGCCGATACCATGAGCAGCTGGGGCAGGCAGTCTCCTCCCGGACGGGGGGTCATTTCAATAAGATACGGCCGGTTGTCTTTAACCACAAAATCAACCATGCAGATGCCGGTGCGGATGCCCAGGGTTCTTGCGGCCTTTTCCAGCAGACCGGTCAGTGATGCCATGGACATTCCCGGCGGCAGGACCCCGGGGATTTCATACCCTGCGGCTGTACCGAACGGCAGGCTTGCCGGGATAACCTTCCGGGTCAGACGAACCAGGGTCAGGCTGTCCGGGGTGAGGATGAAATCACAGCTGTATTCCGATCCGCAAATCCGTTCTTCCGCCAGTATCAGACGGTCAGGATGGTCGAACAAAGGGTTCTGCTTTCTTTTTTCCAGGCCGGCCGCCAATATTTCCCAGGCTTTTTGCGCTTCTGCCCGGTTCCGGCAGTGAAACACAAGCTCGCTGCCGCTGCCTACTGCCGGTTTCAAAACCAGCCCTGCGGTAACATCCGCCAGCAGCTGTGCCACATCATCTGCGCAATGTACCGGCCATACCCGGGGACAAAGTATTTCCCCGGCCTGCCACAATTGTTTGGAAACCAGCTTGTTCCTGCAGTTTTGAACCGTGGTTACATCAGGATACACAAGCCCCAGGTTCTCTGCCAGAAGGGCGGCTGTCACCATGGACTCGCAGTCAAAGCAGGCAATACCGGTGAGTTTCTGGTTGCATTTTTCCAGATGGGCAGCCAGTGCCGGCATGATGAAGGAAAGATCGGACAAAGCACACACCAGTTCCTCGGATGGGTCAGGAGAAGGTTCCTGCGCATTTTTTCGTATGTGAGGGGCTGTCAGAAAAAGGGCCTGTCCGGGACACGCCTTTCTGATCCATTGGATGTAGTCTGCAGTGGTGCCCGCCACAAGCACTTTCGGGACTTTAGGCGCAGCGGACATGGCGTTCCTCTGCATGCATAACCGGTTTCTGAATGGATTTATGGGTGAAGAGTGCATACAAGGGTATGGGAACCAGTTTAAACCTTTGTTTCCAGTTAAAGTCTCCGCACAGAAAATCCACATACTTCAGGTGCCGGCTGCACGCCCATTGCAGGTGATGGCGGTTGATGAGCTTGGCCACGCCGGGAAATTCCGGGCTGGTACCGCCGGCCAGCAGGGTATAGGTGCCTTTCCACAGGGCCCCCATGTCCACAGCGGCCAGTTTTCCCCTGATGTGCACGCAGGTCATCTGCAGCAGGCCCATTTTGTTGAGAAAATCAGCCAGGAGTTCAAATGCGCGCAAAAACCGGGGGTCACTGAAATAGGCATCCGGTCCGAATGCATTGATATTCAGCCGGAACATATGTTTTATGTCTGACAGTCTGCCAGGAGAAATGCATACATCAAGGGCTTCGAGTTTTCTCATATCTGCTGCCAGCTTTTTGCGGGTTTTACCGGAAAATGACTGCCAGTAGGTATTAAAATTGTACCGAAAGGATGCCGGAAAAAACAGGTACCTGGTTTCATCAGGGGCAAGCATTCCAGCCCCGGTCATTGCGGCCCGGCATTTGATGTACCGCAGGTGAACCGGACCCGGCACCGCATCCAGCAGGTACTGGAGTATCCCGGGGGTACTGGCGATGATGCGATTCTGTTCAATCCAGGTTTTCCCCTGCCAGGTTTCTCCGGGAAACTGTACAAAATTACCGGCTTCTTCATGCCAGGACAGGGCCAGCAGGCCCACGGGCCGCCCTGCCTGTTCTGCCGTATGAAATGCCAGGGGCCGGTCATAGGCCTTATGAAAACTCCACCTTACCGGCCACATGTCAAACAGGACCCGGCCGGGCCACAGGTTTTCCCAGATACGTCTGCACTGGGCCGGGTCCTGGTACAGAACATGTTTTATCCTGCCCATTTAAAGGCGGTGGGTGACGGTAATCCTGGAAAAAGAGCCGCCGAAACTGGTTAGGGCAAATTGTTTAACCACTTCAGGATCATATGTTTTACAGCTGAATACATCCAGGTATACCGTGTTGGTCAGGTTGGCAAAATGGGCGGATATCAGGGATGTTTCAATGAGCTGAACCATGGAAAATCCCGCCACTTTTTCATCTTCTCCAAAATGAACCACCTGGGTTTCTCCGAAGCGCTTCATATCAATCAATTCACAGAGCTGCACCACAAAGGATTTGATAAATGCCGCATCCCGTATCTTTTGCGGGTCACAGTCGTAGATATCAATGGCAGATGCGATTCCCCATGCTTCAGGCATGGTTTCAAGTGTTACGCGGGCTTTTACTGAAGAGACAATGTTCATTTACGGGTTTCCTCATTTTTCGGGCAGCAGCCAGCTACCATTTGGTTTTTTCTTTATTTTTCTGATGGGAGCGTTTGCCGGATTTTTTTTTGTGGTTCTGAATTTCCTGCCGGTCTTCCCAGCACAACTTTTCTTCATGGCCTTCCTTGAATTTGGGTGCTTTGTGTCTGGATTGCCTTTTGTTCTCTCGCTGGATCATTTTTTCACCTTTTGGTCCTGGTTTTGCCGAATTCCAGATAATACCGGAATCCGGACGGTTTGATTCAGAGGTAAGCAGAAAATATGCCAGGTCCAATTTATTTTTATCTGATTTAAAATCAAGCAGTTGAAAAATAGTTGCAAGGCAGGTGGCTGCAGTTTTTCAGCATGAAATTACCGAATAATTGTTTTTTGGTATGTTTTTACTGTTTTATTCCTTGATTTACAGTATATGTGAAAGTATTGTATAAAAATCGGTATTTCATTACCTGAAACAATGAATTGAGGAGAAATGACCTTGTGCTGACCCGCCTTGTCTGTGCTGTAAAGGAAAAAAAACTGGCTGTCGCCATTGAAAAAAAATTGTCCCAGGCTGACATCTTGCTGAAGATTTTTACCCATCCCCGCAACGCCTGGCAGGATCTGGTAAGAAGTTGCTCTGATGTGTTTGTCATCAGCCGGACCCTGATTCCCGGACCAGTGGAAGCCAGTGTGGCCATTCTCAACAATCTGCCGGAAAAACCCATTACCATCATTCTGGATGACCGGGAATCCTCACAGGCCCATGCTGCCCTTCTGGGTGCAGGAGCAGATATGGTGCTGTATTCCGGTCTGCCCCCGGACCGTCTGTTGGAAGCCATAGAAACCAGTCTCGTTTCCAGGCAGCAGTTTTATGAGATGAACCGGTTTGACCACAGGGGAAGGCTTCAACCCAGGCTGCATGACTTTGTATCCAACAGCAGGGATATGCAGTTGTTCCTGGAAGAGGTGCACCAGATTGTGGCCAGTGATGCGAGTCTCCTGCTCCAGGGAGAGACCGGGGTTGGAAAAGAACATCTGTCCAAGGCAATCCATATGGAAAGCCACCGCTCCGGCGGTCCTTTCATCGCCCTGAACATGGCCGCCATTCCGGACCAGCTCATGGAAAGCGAGTTATTTGGCCATGAACAGGGGGCATTTACCGGTGCCATACGGTCCCGGCGGGGGGCCTTCGAACTGGCCCACGGCGGCACCCTTTTTCTGGATGAAATCGGGGAAATGCCCCTGAAAATGCAGTCCAAACTGCTTCGGGTTCTGCAGGATCTGGAGTTTACCCCTGTGGGGGGAGAATCTCCCGTGTGGGTGGATGTACGGGTGATTGCCGCCACCAACAAGGATCTGGACCAGGAAATCAAAAACAGAAATTTTCGCCAGGATCTGTATTACCGGCTGGGGGTGATCACCCTGACCCTGCCGCCGCTGCGCCGGCGCAAAGAGGATATTCCGGCAATGGCCGAACATTTTCTTGTCCAGCACGCCCAGCAGGTGGGAAAAGAGATATCCGGGTTTTCACAGGAAGCCATACATGCCATGTGCAGTTATGCCTGGCCCGGAAATGTCAGGGAACTCATGAATGTGATTGAACGGGCGGTTTTGCTCTGCCGCTCGGAAAATATCACCATTGAGGACCTTCCGGCAGGATTCAAGGAAAACCAGGAGCTGTCTCCGGAATGGCTGGGAACCGGTAAAACAGGCCCGGCAGACTGGGAGGGCCAGACCCTGGATCAGGTGAAAACCGCACTCATAAACCGGGTGGAGAAAAAATACCTTGAAATGGTACTTAAAAAAACCCGGGGCCGGGTGGGAGAAGCCGCCAGGCAGGCAGGCATTCATCCCAGGGGCCTGTATGAAAAAATGAAAAAACTGGGGATTGATAAAAACCGGTTCAAGGCCGGTCACCAGTGAAAAGGGAAATTATCCGGGCGCCCTTTATTTTCCATGCGGTTTTCAGTAAAGTGTGAAGTTGAAAATTTTGTATAATTAAGAGAAACAAAATCTTGCCCGGAAAATAGCAGGAAAACATATGGGGGAAAAAAACAAAGTTACAGGACCGGCAGGATGGGTGACAGTATTCAGTCTTCTGGTGTGGCTTTCCCTGCCGGCCTTTGCCAGCAATGATGCGGTTCCGCCTCCGGAGACCCGTTACCTTCAGGCCCAGTTCGGCCAGGTTCTCGAAAAAACTGCCAAAGAGATTGCAGACCTTGAAGCAGACCTGGCTGCTGAAAATCAAAATCTGAAAGAGGATGAAAAACAGCAGGAAATATACCATGCCAGTATGACATTTTTACGGGATCTTGTCATCTCCGGGGTGGGGGTTTCCGTGCTTGAAAAAGGTGTGGAAGAGATAAACCTGTCCATGTCTGTTATCCAGTCCCGGCTTCAGAGCATCAGCCAGCGCCTGGACAAATTCCGTCAGACTCTGCTGTTAACAGAGGAAAGATCCGCACTGCTGAATCAGCGTATCCAGGAATCTGAATCAGACCCTGGTCTGGATCCTGCGATTCTAAAAGAATACCACCAGTATCGCTCCATGCTTACAAAAAAGCAAAATATCCTGTCTGCCATTCTGGGGGTACTGTTACAACAACATACAGCCAATGCATCGCTTTTAGATTCCTTTGAAGAGATTCGCACAAGACTGCAGGACCAGATCAAAGACAAAAAAGGCGCACAGATGTTTCAGCGCACAGATCGCCGCAATATGGTTTGGGGCAGTGGTGCCTGGAAACAGGAATGGGACAGTGCGGCAAAATCCATAAACAATATGGTGACAGGTGCATTTTTCAAAGAAAAGTGGCTTCTTGTGAAAAAACAGGCCTCTATTTTTGATGCCGTGGTTTTCGGGGGCTTGATTCTGGGGGCTCTGGCCGCATTCCGGGCATTGGCTGTTGTCAGAAAAAAGCCGGGCTTTCAGTCTCTGGCCACCCAGCGCACCGGACACCCCCTGCTTCTGATCCAGGCCTGCGCACGCCTGGTGGTTTGGATACTGTTGATTTACATACTTTCAAAAACCCGCATCAACCAGTTTTTTCCGGATCTGATCCAATTTTTTCTGGCATTTTTGATGGTTGTCCTGATGACCCGCATTACCTTTGTGGCTTTGCGGCTGGTTGTTCAGGAAAAACAGGCAGGATTCCTGTCTCTGGTGCTGCGGTGGCAGCGGGCGTTTGTCTGGGGAATACGCCTGTTTGCATTTTTGTATCTGTTCATTTACCGGTTTATCTCGTTTCAAAGCATTCTGCTGCCTTTTCTGCGGTTTGGTTTTGAAGTGCTGCTGGTTCTGGGTGTGTTTTTGTTTTTCAAAGAGATCAGCCGCATGGATCATAAACCAAAAGCACTGGGGGCAGCTGCATTTTTGGCCAAGACAGTTGTATTGGCCGGACTGATTGCAGATGCAGCCGGGTATACATATTTTGCAGCCTATTGGTATATCTCATGGGGGATTACCATTACGGTTCTGTGTATAACCACCTTGCTGGTGTATTCCATGCAGGATGTGGACCAGAAATTTAAACAGGCATTTGAGCCGGGAACAGGCCGCACCCGCGGTATCTCCTATCCGTTTTACTGGATTCTATCCAATGGTATTTATCTGGTAATTACTGTACTGGCACTTCTGGCCCTTGCCTTTTCCTGGGGAGCGGGAGATCAAATTTTTCCCTTTTTCCGGCAGGTATTCATCCGTGAGTTCACCATGGGAAATATTCAGCTGAGCTTTTCAAGTTTCTTATTTGCATTTCTGGTCATTGTTGTCACCTATGCGGCTGCCAGGATCTGGAAACAGGTGATGTCGGAGCGTATTCTTGTAAAAAGCGGTCTTTCCAAGGGTGCCAAAGATTCTGTGATTACGATCAGTGTCTATATTGTGTGGTGCATCGGCTTCCTTTTCAGCCTGACGGCATTCGGGCTGAATACCACCTCTCTGGCAGTGGTATTCGGTGCATTGAGTATCGGGCTTGGTTTCGGTCTTCAGAACATATTCAATAATTTCATCAGCGGGCTGATTCTTTTGTTTGAGCGGCCCATTCAGGTGGGGGATGTGGTGGAGGTGGGCGACGTATGGGGAGAAGTCAAAAAAATCAATGTCCGGTCCACCCTGGTCCAGACCTATGACAATGCCTCTTTGATTATCCCCAATTCCGAATTCATCAGTTCTCTGGTCACCAACTGGAGCCACAGGGATCCCTATATCCGCAGGGATGTGAATCTGGGGGTGGCATATGGATCTGATACAGCCCTGGTCGAAAAGCTTTTGTTCCAGGCAGCTGATACCGTGAAAGAGGTGAATCACCATTTCCGAAAGCCCCAGGTGCAGTTCATTGATTTTGGTGAAAGTTCTCTTGACTTCAGGCTGCGGTTCTGGACAACCATAGATGACTTTCTCACTGCTGAAACCCGGCTGCGGTTTGAAATCGACCGGCTGTTCCGGGAAAACAATGTTGTGATTCCATTTCCCCAGCGTGATGTGCACATGAAGGGCCCGTCAGAACAGGAAAACACAGGCGTAAAACATGACCCATAAGAAATTAGAATTCCAATTAAAATCCGGCATTTTACTTATACCGGTTCTGTGCCTGGTTGCTGCCGTTCTTATGTTGTATGCAAAACCCTATATTTCAGGCGGGATCCAGCATACCCTGACAGTGCCGGTCCTGAAAGGAGGCGGGTCTGAAAAGGCCGGCACCATTCATTACCATGAACGCCCCCCCTATTATGTGACCGGACCTT
>JAABSS010000456.1 GCA_011390235.1 Desulfotignum sp. | reverse complement strand
ATGGCCAAACAGACCCCGGTGTTCAAAGAACGGTTCAACAAAGGAGAATCTCTGGAAGAACTGCTGCCTGAAGCTTTTGCCCTGGTCAGGGAAGCATCGGTGCGCACCCTTGAAATGCGCCATTTCGATGTACAGCTTATCGGCGGTATCGCCCTGCACCAGGGCATGATCGCTGAAATGAAAACCGGGGAGGGAAAAACGTTGATGTCCACCCTGCCCGCCTATCTGAATGCCCTGTCCGGCAAAGGGGTGCACATTGTAACGGTCAATGACTATCTGGCCGGCAGGGATGCGGAATGGATGGACCAGATTTTTCGGTTCCTCGGACTGCGCACCGGCGTGATTCTCCATAACATGACAGACCAGGAGAGAAAAGAGGCCTACAGCGCAGATATCACCTATGGTACAAACAATGAGTTCGGGTTTGATTATCTGCGGGACAACATGAAGTTTGAAAAACAAAGCCTGGCCCAGGGCAATCTCAACTTTGCCATTGTGGATGAGGTGGACTCCATTCTCATCGATGAGGCCAGAACCCCTTTGATCATTTCAGGACCCACTGAAAAATCCACCCATTTATATACCCAGGTGAACACCATTTTACCCGGGTTTAAAAAAGATGTGGACTATACCCTGGATGAAGAATCCAAAACCGCCTCCCTTACCGAAGCAGGTATTGCCAAGGGAGAACAAATGTTGAACGTGGACAACTTATATGACCCGGCCAACATTGAAATTCTGCACCACCTGACCCAGGCGTTGAAAGCCCATACCCTGTTCAAGCGGGACACCGACTATATTGTCAAAAACAACCAGGTGGTGATCGTGGATGAATTCACCGGCAGGCTCATGAGCGGCCGGCGCTACAGCGAAGGGCTTCACCAGGCATTGGAAGCAAAAGAAGGGGTGAAAATTGAAAACGAAAACCAGACCCTGGCTTCCATTACCTTTCAGAACTATTTCCGCATGTATGAAAAACTGTCGGGCATGACCGGTACGGCAGAGACCGAAGCCCCGGAATTCAAGAAAATCTATGACCTGGACGTGCTGGTTATCCCCACCCACAAACCCATGGTCCGCAAAGATTTTGCCGACCTGATCTATAAAACCAAAAAAGAAAAATATGATGCCGCCATCAAGGAGATCATTGCCCTGCACAAAAAAGGCCAGCCTGTGCTGGTGGGCACCATCTCCATCGATGTGTCAGAGGATCTGAGCAAAACCCTCAAAAAAAAAGGGATTCCCCACAACGTGCTGAATGCCAAACACCACAAGGCGGAAGCAGAGATCGTTGCCAATGCCGGCCAGAAAGGGGCGTTGACCATCTCCACCAACATGGCCGGCCGGGGAACCGACATCAAGCTCGGAGACGGGGTGGTGGAACTGGGGGGGCTGCATATTCTGGGCACCTCCCGCCATGAATCCCGGCGCATCGACAACCAGCTGCGGGGCCGGTCCGGCCGCCAGGGAGATCCGGGAACCTCGCGGTTCTACCTGTCTCTGGAAGATGACCTGCTGCGCATTTTCGGCGGAGAACGCATCCATTCGGTCATGGACAAGCTGGGCATTGAAGAAGGCGAACATATTGAACATCCCTTTATTTCCAAAGCCATTGAAAACGCCCAGTCCAAGGTGGAAGGCCATAACTTTGAAATCAGAAAGCACCTGCTGGAATTTGACGATGTCATGAACCAGCAGCGGGAGGTGATCTACCAGCAGCGCCGCCAGGCCCTCATGGAGGACAACCTCAAATCCGTTGTCATGGACATGGTCGAAGACAAGGCCTGGGAACTGGTGAACAGCGTTGCCAAGGAAAAAACCCCGGTGGACCAATGGGATCTGCAGGGTCTTGAAAAATCAGTCAAACAGGTGTTTAATTTTGATCTGAAGCTGTCAGCAGATGCTGCATCCTTTGCCGATGCAGATGCCCTGGCCGAGTATGTTTTTGCCGGGGCAAAAGCGCAATATGAACAAAAAGAAGCCATGATCGGTGAAGACCAGGCCAGATCCCTGGAACGGTTTGTCATCTTACAGACCGTGGACACAAGGTGGAAGGAACACCTGTTGTCCATGGATCATTTGAAAGAAGGCATCGGTCTGCGGGGATATGCCCAGCAGGATCCGCTGCGGATCTATAAAAAAGAAGGATTTGACATGTTCCACGGACTCATGGAACGTATCAAAGAAGAAATCGTGGATATTTTATTTAAAATCCAGATTTCCATGTCTGTTCCTGCAGATGAATTGTTGCCGAAGGAAAAACAGGACCTGACCTTTTCCCATTCCCAGGACGGCGCCCTCAGGCAGCCGGTGAAACGTTCCGACAAAAAGGTCCAGCGAAACGACCCCTGCCCCTGCGGCAGCGGAAAAAAATATAAAAAATGCTGTATGGTATAGGAGTAGCCCATGGCAGCCACTGATTCCAAAACAAAAGCGGATACCTTTTCAAGAGCGCGTAATGAAAAACCGCCCAGATATAAAGTCATTCTCCATAATGACGATTATACCACCATGGAATTTGTTGTGGAAATTCTTGTCAATGTTTTTGGAAAATCACTTGAAAAAGCAATGCAAATAATGCTTAATGTACATAATAAAGGGAAAGCAGTATGCGGTGTCTATACAAGGGAAATCGCAGAAACCAAAGTTGAAACAGTTCACCATCTCGCAGGCAGCAGGGGTTTTCCTTTAAAGAGTACGATGGAAAAGGAGTAAGCAGTTATGATAAGCAAAGAACTGAGCACAACTCTTGGTTTTGCCGTAAGGGAAGCCAAAAAAAGACGTCATGAATATGTATGCGTGGAGCATGTTCTTTATGCGATCCTGAACCATGTATCAGGATCGGAAACTATTGAAAAATGCGGTGGAAACCCTGGACAGATAAAGAATGAACTGGAAAAGTTTTTTGAAGAAAAACTCACAAAAATAGATTCCCAGGAAGAATATGTTCTCCAGCAGACCATCGGCTTCCAGCGCATGATCCAGCGGGCCATCAACCATGCCAGGTCTGCGGAAAAAACCGAGGTGAATCTCGGGGATATTCTGGCATCCATTTTTCAGGAAAAAGACTCCCACGCAGCCTTTTATTTAGAATCCGAAGGCATCACCCGCCTGGATGTGCTGCGCCATATTTCCCATGCAACAGCAACAGAAAACAAATCCAAGCAGCAGCCGGATCCGGCCCAGAAAATGTTCAAAATGGATGACAGAAAAGCCCAGCGGCAGAAGAAAAAAGATCCACTGGAAATATTTACCACCGACCTTTTATCCCGGGCCAGGGACAACAAGATCGATCCCCTTATCGGACGGGAAAATGAAACCGACCGGGTGATGCAGATCCTGGTGCGGCGCCGCAAAAACAACCCCATCCTGGTGGGAGATCCGGGCGTGGGCAAGACCGCCATTGCCGAAGGACTGGCCTTGAAAATCCACAACCACGAAGTACCGGAGCTGCTCCAGGACAGTGAACTGTTTTCCCTGGACATGGGGGCTTTGCTGGCCGGCACCAAATACAGAGGCGATTTTGAACAGCGGCTCAAAGATGTTCTCAGCGCACTGGAACAAAAAGAGAACGCATTGCTGGTGATCGATGAAATCCACACCGTTGTGGGGGCCGGGGCCACCAGTTCAGGTTCCATGGATGCATCCAATATCTTGAAGCCCGCACTTTCTTCCGGGGAACTCAAATGCATCGGCACCACCACCTATGAGGAATACAAAAACCATTTTGAAAAAGACCGGGCCTTTTCCCGGCGGTTTGAAAAAATCGAGGTGGCTGAACCCAGTGTGGAGGAAACCCGGTTGATCCTCATGGGACTGCGGCCCTATTATGAAAAACACCACGGTCTGCATTATTCGGACCAGACCATCGAAGCGGCAGCCTATCTGTCGGACAAATACATCAATGACCGGTTTTTACCGGACAAGGCCATTGATGTCATTGATGAAACCGGGGCATTTCTGCGCCTCAAAGGGGCTGCCAACCGCAGGAATGTCACCCCCAAAGATATTGAAACCATTGTCGCCAAGATTGCCAAGGTACCGGCAACATCGGTGACATCCACGGACAGGGCCAATCTGGAATCTCTGCCCGACAGAATGTTCAAGGTGATTTACGGTCAGGATGATGCCATCCACACCCTGACCACTGCCATCAAGCGGTCCAGGGCAGGCCTTGCAGCACCGGACCGGCCCATCGGCTCTTTTCTGTTTGCCGGACCCACAGGCGTGGGCAAGACAGAAGTTGCCAAACAGCTGGCCTGGAACATGGGGATTGAATTCATGCGGTTCGACATGAGCGAATACATGGAAAAACATGCGGTTTCCCGTCTCATCGGTGCACCTCCCGGATATGTGGGATTCGACCAGGGCGGCATTCTTACGGACAGTATCCGCAAGCACCCGTATTGTGTACTGCTTCTGGATGAAATTGAAAAAGCGCACATGGACCTGTACAATATCCTGCTCCAGGTGATGGATTATGCCACCCTCACGGACAACAACGGCAAGGCAGCTGATTTTCGGAATGTGGTCATCATCATGACCTCCAATGCCGGGGCCAGGGAAATGAGTGCCAACAATATCGGATTCGGGGCCCAGACCGCCCAAAAAGACACCAAGGGTCTGAAAGCTGTGGAAAAAACCTTCAGCCCGGAATTCCGCAACCGCCTGGACGGCATTGTCCAGTTCAACCACCTGTCTGAACCGGTCATGGAAAAGATCGTGGACAAAAACATGGATGAACTCAAAAAAATGCTCAAAACCAAGCACATTTCTCTGGGTTATTCTCCGCGTGTCAGAACCTGGCTGGCCCTGAAAGGGTATGATCCCAAATTCGGCGCCCGTCCCCTGGACAGACTGATCCAGACCAGTATCAAAGACAGGCTGACGGATGAAATTCTTTTCGGCAAACTGGAAAAAGGCGGAAAAATCACCATCGGCTTGAAAAATGACAACCTGACGTTTCATTTCAAGAGCTGAATGCCCCTTTTCCGTTTGTCAGACCAGATGGAATTCCCGCCGGCATGGCTGGCCAGGTCCGACGGCCTGCTGTGCATCGGCGGGGACCTTTCCTGTGAAAGACTGCTGGTGGCCTACCAGAGCGGAATTTTCCCGTGGTTTTCTGAAAACGAACCCATCCTGTGGTGGTCCCCTGATCCCCGCCTGGTGCTGTTTCCCTCTCAGATAAAGATCTCCAGAAGCCTGCGCAAAAAAATCAGAAAAAACATATTTCAGATCACCTTTGACCAGGCGTTTGAATCCACCATCCGGGCCTGTGCAAAACCCAGAAAGCATGGACAGGAAGGCACCTGGCTTGTGGAGGAAATGGTGGATGCCTATATCGCACTGCATAAAATGGGGTATGCCCATTCAGTGGAAACCTGGTACCAGGGGGAGCTTGCAGGGGGATTATACGGCATCAGCCTGGGGTGTTCCTTTTTCGGGGAATCCATGTTCAGCCGCAAAAGTGATGCCTCCAAGGTGGCCCTGGTGGCCCTGGCCCGCCTGCTGCAGGCCCATGGGTTTGATTTCATCGACTGCCAGGTGACCACTGACCATCTGTGCCACATGGGGGCGGTGGAGATCCCCAGGCAGCGGTTTCTGGATATTCTGCACCGGTCCATCATCCGGAAAACCGATCCTGACATCTGGCGGCAAGAACCTGTGTTTTCCTTGACAAAGCAGTATGCATCATCATAATGTTAGCATAATATTTATTTTTGGGAGTTAACAATGCTGCTTAAGCTTTTTTTATGCTTCACCCTTATTCCGGTGGTGGAGCTTTATTTACTTATAAAGGTAGGCACCCTCATCGGCGGGTTCAATACGGTTTTACTGGTGATCCTCACAGGATTTGCCGGGGCCTGGCTGGCCAAAATGGAAGGCATCCACACCATGCTCAAGGTCAGAATGAACCTCCAGCAGGGTATTATGCCGGCTGAAGAACTGATGAATGCCGTCATCATTCTGATTGCCGGCGTGGTTTTGATCACACCGGGACTTATCACGGATATCTTTGGCCTGATGCTGCTGTGGCCGGTCACCAGAAATTACTTTAAACGGTTTTTACGCAAAAAATTTGATGAGATGCAGGCCAGGGGGAATATCAATATCACCCGGTACCCTTGATGTGCAAAGGAGGCGATATGTTTTTAGACCAGATCCAAAAACGCAGAAGCATCCGCAGTTTTACAGATCAGGCAGTTGAAAAAGAAAAAATTGATGCCCTGATGGAAGCGGCTTTGCGGTCTTTTTCCTCAAAAGATACCAAGCCCTGGCAATTTGTGGTGGTGGACCAGCCTGATCTGATCCAGAAGCTGGCTGCAGCAAAACCCCATGGATCTTCTTTTTTAAAAAACGCCCCATTGGCTGTGGTGGTATGCGGGGATGCTGCCGCCAGTGATGTCTGGGTGGAAGACACGGCCATTGCATCCGCTTTTATTCACCTGGCCGCCCAGGATTTAGGGCTTGGCTCCTGCTGGATACAGATCCGCAAGCGGGACCATTCCGCATCCAAAACTGCCGATGCCTATGTGAAAGAGGTGCTGCACATACCTGATAACCTGCACATTGAATCCATTCTCGCCATAGGGTATCCTGATGAAATAAAATCCGGACATGCAAAACAGACCCTGGCACATGACAAGGTGTTTTTCAACCAGTACACCCCATTGCGGTAAATGGACGTTAAAACCAAAATCCTGCAGATGATCCAGAAACGGGAAAGCGATATTCCCAGTCTTTCCGGGGCTATGGACAATATCATCCGGGTAGCCTCAGATGACAAAACCACCACAGAGGAACTCGCTGATATCATCTCCTATGATCCGGCAATGACTGCCAGACTGCTGGCTCTGGCCAATTCTGTCTATTATGCCCAGAAAAACAGGGTGGATACCATCAAACGGGCCATCACCGTTATCGGTTTTGATGAAATCATGGGCATTGCACTGGGGATGGGAACCTTTTCGGCAATTATGGGCAAAGACAAGTTACGTCTGGATCTCAAAGCCCTTTGGATCCACAGCATTGGTGTGGCCACCGCTGCAAAATCTCTGGCCATGAGAACCAACCCGGGCATTGCCAACAAAATTTTTGTCCCTGCCCTTCTCCATGACATGGGAAAGCTTGTTTTTGCTGTATATTTTCAGCCGGAGTATTACAAGGTCCGGCAGTTTGCCATGGAAAACAGAAAAACCCTCCACTTTGCTGAAACCGGATTGATGCAGATAGACCATGCTGTTTTAACCGGGTTGTTGATGAAACGGTGGAATTTTCCCAAATCCATCATGCTTCCCTGCCGGTTCCACCATACGCCGGACGCTTCTCCTGTCCAGTTCAGGTACCATTCTCTGATCATCAATCTGGCTGACTACCTGGCCCAGAAAGCCGGCATCGGGTACAGCGGGAACCCGGTGCCTGTCACCATTAAAAATTCCCCCCGGAAAATCGGCCTCAATGAATCCGTGCTCAGAATGACCATTGACCAGCTCAAACGTAAAGAACCGGAGATAAAGAATTTTTTTGATATCACCACCGGATAACCTTTTTGCTGCCCCTTTGTAAGACAAACCACCCTGCAAGACAATCAGATATCTTTGAGAAAGCGCTCCCCGGAAGAATGTCTGGCAGCTTCTGCAAATTTTTCCAGGCTCTGTTCCAAGGCTGCCATTTCCAGGGTTTCTCCCATATACAGGTCATCTTCTCCCAAATGTTCAAAGGCAGTTACAACATCCATGACAGTCAGGCATTCAATGTCTCTGGCCAGAGTATATCCGGGCACAGGTGCACTCACGGCAAAAAGAATGCCGCAGCGTACCAGTTTTTCCATAAATACCGCCACAAGGTTCACAGACAGGTTCAGATGGGCGGCAACACCAGCAGATGTTACCGGTACCCTGCCCTGTGCAAACTTTTTTACACAAAACACGGCTGTCCTGAGTATGATCATCTTTTTTATCCGGATGCTGATATGGTCATATGCCGGATCATCTGTCTGCAGAACATCAAAGTTTTCCCAGACAAAAGAGATCTCAGCGCCGAACAGCATGATGGTCCAGGAGGCCTTCAGCCACAATAAAAACAAGGGTATGGCAGCAAAGCTGCCGTAAATGGCATTATAGGTGGAAACCCCCACCTGGAACTGCACATAAGCGATCTGGGCCAGTTGGAAAATGGTACCTGCAATGATACCGCCGGCCAAAGCAGCCCGGACATTCACATTTTTATTGGGAACAAACATATAAAAAAAAGAAAATACCGCCCACACAGACACAAAGGGAAGTATATTCAAGCCAAAAGAAATCAACCAGCTCAGACCGGCGGGAAAATCCAGTGCGGCCATGAATTTTTCCAGATAACCGGTGATAAAGATAGTGGCACTGCCTGAAAAAATCACCAGCAGTCCGGCAGCCATGAATATGGTGATATAATCGGTGATTTTGCGGATAATATAGCGATTGCCCTGAACCCGCCAGATTCTGTTGAATGTATCTTCCATGTGGCCCATGAGCTTTATCAGCGCATACATCAAAAAGATGATACCCAGTACGGCCATGAGACCGCCTTTGGTTCTTTCCAGCAGATTCATGGAAAAGGTCAAAACATTCTGGATGACCTGTTCCTGGCCGGTGAACAAAGACAGTATCCGGGTTTCTAGATATTTCTGAAAACCGAATCCCTTGGCAATGCCGAATGCCATGGCCATGACCGGCACAATGGACAACAACGTATACAGGGTCAGGGCCGATGCCTGCAGGCTGCACCGGTCCCGGACAAATTCTTTGCCTGAAATCCGGAAAATACCATATCCGAAATGCCAGTGTCTTTTCACCTGATTTTTGATATCTACCTGATTTTTGATATCTTTTCCCCTGTCCTTTGGATATCTTTTTTTGTCCATTGGATATCTTTTTCCCTGCCCATAAGATACGCTTAATTTTTCAGATGGGTGTGATTTTTTTGTGACAAATATTGCGCCAGCCGCTTCAGGCCTTCTTGTGTGGAGACTTTCGGGTAATACCCCAGATCCTTTTTGGCCCGGCTGATATCAAACCAGTGGGAAGTGGCCAGTTCCCTGGCTGCAAACCGGGTCATGGGCGGTTCTTTTTGGATTCTCAAAGCCTTGTACACCGTTTCAAAAAAATACCCGGCTGCATAGGCAACCCCTGCTGAAACATGCCCTTTTACAGGGGGAAGGCCGGCAGCTTTTAAAAATGCATTGGCCATCTGCCATTTGGATACCGGGTCATCCTGGCTGATAAAATAGATCCTGCCTGACAGATCCGGGTTCTGCTCTAGTTTTTCCGCTGCCAGGATATGTGCCCAGGCAGCATTGTCTACATAAATTGTATCCACCAGATCATCTGTGGGTCCCACCATTTTCAACTTTTTCGCCCGTTTGATGATACCGGGAACCAGGTGGTTGTCTTCGGGTCCCCAGATCAGGTGGGGCCGCAGGATAATAGCCAAAAGCCCTTGTTCCGCAGCCTTTCGCACCATTTTTTCCGCCATGGCCTTTGTTTCCGGATAGGGCGCCAGGTAGGTGTCCGGATAGGGAACCGATTCATCCACACCCTCCATGTGGGAATCATTGAACACAACACTGGGGGAGCTTGTGTAAACCAGTTTTTCCACACCCCGGGTACGGCAGGCATCGATCACATGGCGGGTGCCAATGACATTCACCCGGTAATAGGTGGCATAAGATCCCCACAAACCGGGTTTTGCCGCCACATGAAACACCGTGTCCATGCCCTTTACCGCTGCCATAACCGCCCGGGCATCTGCAAGATCTCCCTGGATCTGGTCCACCCCCATCTGTGTCAGGGCCTGGTATCTTTGCCGGGAAAAAGAGGTCACCCTGATATTTTTTTGCACAAGCTGCTTTACAACCGCCCGGCCCAGAAATCCGCCGCCGCCTGTAACCAATACATTTTTCATGAA
>JAABSS010000468.1 GCA_011390235.1 Desulfotignum sp. | reverse complement strand
CGGCGCCCGCTTAGGGTCTCTGGCCGCCATCTATTTTGCCGTATATGCCGTGATGCAGATCCCGTCCGGCGTGATCGCCGACACCCTGGGGACCCGGACATCCATCATCTTCGGGAACCTGTTGGCCGGCACCGGCTCGATTGCTTTCGGTCTGGCCCCCGGGTTTGAAATGGCGCTTGCCGGCCGATTTCTGGTAGGACTCGGCGTGTCTGTGGTGTTTATTTCCATCATGAAGAACAACGCGGTGTGGTTCC
>JAABSS010000455.1 GCA_011390235.1 Desulfotignum sp. | reverse complement strand
GCATGGTTGGCAATCGTTATGGTATTGGTCTTTTCTTCTCAGGCAGACTGCAAACAGAATACTTCTTCCATGGAATCTATTCCTTCTCTTATCCAGAGCATCCGGTTTCCCGGGGATATCATTTTCTGCGGCACCCGGGTTCCCCTTGAAGATCCCCAGGTGAAGGCCATGCTGGAAAAAGAAATCCTGCTGGCCCTGTGGAACAGGCCCCAGGTGATCCTGTGGATGAAAAGAGCGGCA
>JAABSS010000453.1 GCA_011390235.1 Desulfotignum sp. | reverse complement strand
CCAGGCCCAGGTCAAGACCACCAGAGCTGCCATGGAAAATGCGAAACTCAACCTGGACCGCTGCACCATCAGATCCCCCATGGACGGCATAGTGGACCGGTCCCATATTGAAGTGGGCAGTTTTCTGGGGGTGGGTGATCCTGTGGCCAAACTTCTCCAGATCCATCAGCTGAAAGTGCAGGTGGGCATACCGGAATCTGATGTGCCCTCTGTGAGAAGAATAAAACACTTTGACATGGCTATCGATGCCCTGGGGGACAAAACCTATACCGGCCAGTACCATTATCTGCAAAAAACCTCTGATAACCTGGCCAGGCTGTACAACCTGGAAATCCGCCTGGATAACCCGAATCTTGAGATTCTCCCTGATATGTTTGTCCGGGTGGATATAGTTAAAAACAGGGATGCCCGGGGCCTTGGGGTACCCATGTACGCCCTGGTCACCAGGAACAACCAGACAGGGGTGTTTGTGGAAGATCAGGGCCGTGTCAGGTTTGCCCCGGTTGAAACCGGGTTCCAGGACGGCTGGAAAATTCAGGTGGTTTCCGGGCTGTCTGCCGGTGAGCAGGTGGTGGTGGTGGGACACCGCATCATTGAAGACAATGAGCAGGTGCAGGTGGACCAGCGGGTTCAGTCCATGGCGGAGCTGGAACAATGATTGTTTCCGATGCTGCCGTCAAAAACCGGATTTCCGTACTGGTGCTGGTGGTCATCATCGCCAGCATCGGGCTTTACTCCTATATGGTGCTGCCCAGGGAAAGCACCCCGGATATCACGATTCCCTATGTGTTTGTGAGGACCGAATACAGAGGTGTGTCAGCATCGGACATTGAAACTGCGGTTACCATCAAAATTGAAAAAAAACTCAAAGGCCTGGACAAGATCAAAAATATATCTTCTGTCAGCTCCCAGGGCCTTTCCCAGATCAATATTGAGTTTTTACCGGGCACCGATATTGACGATGTGCTGGTAAAGGTGAAGGACAAGGTGGATGAAGCCAAAAATGATCTGCCCACGGATCTGGAAAATGATCCTATGGTGTACGAGGTCAATTTTTCCGATATGCCCATTGTGGTGTATTCTCTGGCAGGAGACTGCGGGCCCAGACTGCTCAAAAAAATAGCCGATGATTTAAAAGATGATATCGAAGCGGTTCCCGGTGTGCTGGAGGTGGAGATAACCGGCGGCCAGAACCGGGAAATCCGGGTGGAAGTGGATACAGACAAACTGGCCTACTACAGAATTCCCATCACCAGCCTGCAGCAGGCTGTGGCAGCTGAAAACCAGAACATCTCAGGCGGGGCTATTACCCTGGGGCATGGCCGGTACCAGCTCAAGGTGCCCGGAGAATTTGACAGACCCGAAGAAATCCTGACCCTGGTGGTGGCCACCCACAACGGCCAGCCCATCTATCTCAAGGATGTGGCAACGGTGGTGGACGGCATCCAGGAAGAAACCTCCAGATCCCGGCTCAATGGTATGGATGCCATCAATATATCGGTGAAAAAACGGGTGGGGGAAAACATCATCCGCATCTCGGAACAGATCGATGCTGTTGTGGCAGCGGCGGAAAAACGGTTCCCCCGAAATACCACCGTGACCAAGCTCATGAACAATGCCAAGGATATCAAAGCCATGGTGGCAGACCTGGAAAACAATATCATCTCCGGCCTTATCCTGGTTGTGGCGGTGCTTTTTGTGGTACTGGGCATCAGAAACGCCCTGCTGGTCGGGCTGGCTATCCCGTTTTCCATGTTTTTGTCCTTTGCTGTCCTCAATGCACTGGGCATCACCTTGAATATGGTGGTGCTGTTTTCCCTGACACTGGCTTTGGGCATGCTGGTGGACAATGCCATTGTGATTGTTGAAAATGTGTTCCGGTACATGCAGCAGGGGGTTCCCAGGGTAGAAGCTGCCATGAAAGCCACCAGCGAGGTGGCCTGGCCTGTTATCGGCTCTACTTTCACCACCCTGGCCGCTTTTTTCCCCATGATTTTCTGGCCCGGCATCATGGGGGAATTCATGTACTATCTGCCGGTCACTCTGATTGTTACCTTGAGTTCTTCTTTGTTTGTGGCCCTGATCATTAACCCTGCCATGTGCGCTTTTTTCATGGGGGAATCCCGGATAAAAGGAAAAAAAGCCCTGAGTCTGGAAGAGATTTCGTCCCGGGGAGAGCAGCCTGTCGTAATCTCGGGCGTGTTTTTAAAAACCTATGCCCGGATTCTGAACAAGGCATTGCAACATAAACTGGCAGTGCTGGCTGCAGCTGTCGTTGTAATGGTGTTTTTGTTCCAGATCTGGATGCTCAAAGTCGGTATTGAAAAACCGGTGGAGTTTTTTCCCGCCATTGATCCCAGATCCGTGTATGTGAACATTGATGTGCCTGAAGGAGCGGATCTGGAATTCATAGATCAGACGGTCAAACAGGTGGAAGCAGCGGTTGCCGGGGGCAGTGCCGATGAATATCAGCAAGCCATGGCCCTTCAGGTACACGAGACCGCCGGGGGAGAAAAATTCATGGCACCATCAGACATCAACAACATTGAGCACATCTATACCCGGGTGGTGCAAAACAGCGGCGGCAGCGCCGTGTTTGACAGCAATCTGCCCAACCATATCGGTGTCCAGTTCCTGGATTTTGAAGACCGGAAAACCTCCACCAAGGCGGATCTGGAAGAAATCCGCAGACGGGTGGCCCATATTCCGGGGGTCAGGATCACCGTGGATGAACAAGAGGAAGGGCCTCCCACGGGTGCGCCCATCAATATTGAAATTTCCGGGGAAAACTTTACAATCCTGAGCCGGATTGCGAAGAACATAAAAAAAGTGGTGGAAAGCGTGCCCCATGTCACAGATGTGCGGGACGACTACCAGGGGGGGCTTCCTTCTGTCCAGGTGATGATCGACCGCCAGAAAACCGCTTTGTTCGGCCTGACCACATCCGCCATCGGCACGGCTCTGAAGATTGCTTACAACGGGCTGGATGTTTCCACCTATTATGAAGGGGATGAGGAGTATGATATTGTGGTCAGGCTGGCCAAATCAGACCGGCAGGGAGCGGATATTCTGCATAAACTCATGATCCCCGGCCCTTCCGGTGAAATCGTGCCCCTGACCACCCTGGCATCTATCCAGTACAAGGGGGCGCTGGGTGATATTGTCCGGAAAAACCACCAGCGGGTGGTCACGGTCAAGGCCAGCGTGGATGAAACCAAAATCACGGGCGCTGTGGCCAGAATGCAGGTGATGGAATTGCTTGAAACCATGGAGCTGCCATTGGGCTACACATACAAATTCACCGGAGAAGACCAGGAACAGCAGGAAGCCCAGAAATTTTTGTCCAAAGCGTTTGTGGTGGCTCTGTTTCTGATTTTTCTGATTCTGGTGACCCTGTTCAACTCCGTGGTCCAGCCGGTGATTATCCTGACATCCGTGGTATTGTCTCTGGGCGGGGCTTTCTGGGGTCTGGCCGTGATTTCCTCCCCTTTCGGGGTGATCATGACCGGGGTGGGTATTATTTCCCTGGCCGGGGTGGTGGTGAACAATGCCATCGTGCTTATCGACTATACCAACCGGCTCCGGGCCAAAGGCATAGCCCTGCAAGAGGCGGTCATATCTGCAGGTGCCACCCGCCTGCGGCCGGTGCTGCTTACAGCCGTCACCACCATTCTGGGGCTGTTGCCCATGGTAACGGGCATTTCCTATGATTTTCATGTCATGGCAGTGTCCATGACTTCCGAATCCAGCCAGTGGTGGCGGTCCATGGCCATTGTGGTGATTTTCGGCCTGTTGATCGCCACCATCCTGACCCTGGTGGTGGTGCCCACCCTGTATGCCTTGATTGAAAATATAAAAACCGCTTCAGCCCAAAGTTATGCCCGGGCCCACCGCTTTTTTCTGGGCCCGGGGCATCCAATATCTTCGGATAAAAACAGTTAGAGCATCTCTATGGCACAGGCCATGGCTACACCGCCGCCGCCGCACAGAGTGGCCAACCCCAAGGTGTCGCCCCTTTTTTTCATGGCATGGATCAGTGTCACCATGATCCTTGCCCCGGTGGCGCCCACAGGATGCCCCAGGCCGATGCCGGATCCGTTGATGTTGGTGATCTCCCGGTTAAGCCCCAGTTCTTTTTCACACCCCAGATACTGGGCGGCAAACGCCTCATTCACCTCCACCAGGTCAAAATCTTTCATGGAAAGCTGTGATTTGTCAAGCAGCTTTTTTACTGCCGGTACCGGAGACATGCCCATGATGGTGGGATGGCACGCCCCCATGCCCGAGGCCTTGATTCGGGCCAGGGGCGTTACGCCCAGCTCTCTGGCTTTGTCTGCAGACATGATGACCATGCCGGCGGACCCGTCGTTTATCCCTGAGGCATTGCCCGCTGTGACAGTGCCGGTTTTGGGGATGAATGCCGGGGGCAGGGCTGCCAGTTTTTCCATGGTCATGCCCGGCCGGAAATGCTCATCTTTGTCAAAAATCAGAGGATCTTTTTTGCGCCGGGGCACCTGGATGGGAACGATCTCTTCGGCAAAGGAACCGTCTTTTGTGGCCCGTTCCGCGTTGTTGTGGCTGCGCAGGGCCACCACATCCATCTCTTCTCTGGTCAATCCCAGATGCTGGGCCACAAATTCGGCAGTATGGCCCATGATATAGGGTTTGCCCATGAAATGGGCGGCCGGGGCCTGTGATGTATCCAGAGGTGTGGTCTCATCAAAGGGAAGCACGTGGGAACCGCAGTGCAGGGCATGAATCATGGCATCCACAAACTGGGTATCCTGGAGCCGGCAGCCCCACCTTGCCTTGGGCACGGTATAAGGTACACCGGACATGTGTTCCACGCCGCCGGCCAGAATGACATCTGCCATGCCTGCCTGGATCATGGCAGCCCCGGAAAGCACGGCTTCCATGCCGGATATGCACACCCGGTTCACCGTGGCTGCCGGCACACTGTCCGGGATTCCGGCCATGAGGGCCGCCACCCGGGTGGTGTTGAGGGTGTCATGATGTTCCACACAGGTGCCGTACCGGACATCATCAATGATACCGGCTTCAATGCCGGCCCGTTTGATGGCTTCTTTCATGGTTACACTGGCAATGGCTGCGCCGTTCATCTCTTTTAATGTGCCGCCGAAGGCCCCGATGGCTGTCCGGCAGGCGGAAACAATAACAATATCTTTCATTTTTGATTTCCTGTCTGTTTGTGCAACAACCAAAGATCAGATCTGACTGATAAAGGGGGGTTGATCCGAACTGGTTTGATGTTGCAATATTTAAGATCCAAATGATGCTTCGTCCATATCCAGGGCGCTGGTGTCACCGGTCTGAATCACCGCCATCTTGGCCTGGGCCACCGGCAGCATGGTATTGATGAAAAACCGGGCCCCTGTGACCTGGCCCTGGTAAAATGCCAGATTCTTTTTTTTGGGATTTTCCGCCAGTTTTTGGGCGGCTGTCACTGCCCGCCAGAGCAGCATCCAGCCCATGAGGGTGTCACCGGTAACATCCAGAAATGGATGGGCATGGGTAAACGCGGTCACCATGTTTTCCGATCCCAGGTCAGCACCCAGTTTTCCTGCGGTTTCCTTCAAATGGTTGAGGGTGGTTTCTAAAATACCTGCCAGAGAGACCAGACCGGCATCTTTTTTTGCTGCGGCAATGGTCTTTTGCACCTCGGCCACAAGGTCCATGAAGGCCTGGCCATGGTTGAGGCCCAGCTTTCTGCCCAGAAGGTCCATGGCCTGGATGCCGTTGGTGCCTTCATAGATATGGGTGATCTTGCAGTCCCGCAGCAGCTGTTCCTGGGGATACTCCCTGGTGAAGCCGTATCCGCCGAACACCTGGACACCCATGGAGCACATGTCAAAGGCCCGGTCCGTGATATAGCCTTTGGCCACCGGGATGAGCACATCAATAAGCCCCTGGTATGCGGCCTTCTCAGCCTCACTTTTGCTGACCGTTACCATGTCTTCCAGAAATCCCGTATAAAACAGCAGGCTGCGCATCCCTTCTGAAAAGGTTTTCATGGTGAGCAGGATGCGCCGGATGTCCGGGTGCTGGATGATGGGAACCCCGGCAGAACCTTTGGGTGCTGTCAGGGCTGCGCCCTGGACGCGGGCTTTGGCATAGTTCAGGGCATTGAGATAAGATGCCCCGGCACAGGCAAACCCCTGCATGCCTACATGCAGCCGGGCTTCGTTCATCATCACGAACATGGCCCGCATGCCCTTGTTTTCCTCCCCCAGAAGGGTCCCCCTGCACGCACCTTTTCCCCCCAGCGTCATGGAACAGGTGGGGCTGGCGTGAATGCCCATTTTTTCTTCAATGCCG
Source organism: Desulfotignum sp. (assembly GCA_011390235.1). The sequence continues at coordinate 3,644 of JAABSS010000453.1, read as the reverse complement.
GTACACACCACGTCATTGAAATCTCCTGTGCTGCCGTCATCGTTCACCCGGTATTTGGGCACCAGAAACAAAGAGATCCCGGCTGTGCCTGCAGGTGCCCCTTCAATTCTGGCCAGCACCGGGTGAATGATGTTTTCCACCAGATCGTTTTCTCCGGAGGATATGAAAATCTTGCTGCCGGAAATGCTGTAGGTGCCGTCATCATTTTTCACCGCCCGGGTGGTCAGGGCTCCCACATCAGATCCGGCTTCCGGTTCGGTGAGCAGCATGGATCCGCCCCATTTGCCGGTGTACATGTTTTTCAGATACAAATTTTTCTGCTTGTCCGTGCCGAACCGCTCCACCAGCTTGCCTGCGCCGTGGATCAGTATATTGTGGAGCATGAAAGGAAAGTTGGCACCGTTAAAAAAATTGTTGGCTGCCAGGGCCACGGTGGCAGGCATGCCCTGCCCGCCCCAGTGCGGATCATCACACATGGCGATCCATTCACCCTTTCTGAACAGGTCATAGGCCCGGTGAAACACTTTGGGTACCATTACCCTGCCGCTGTCAAAGGTGCAGCCTTCTTCATCTGCTTCCCGCAGACAAGGCAGCAGTTCCTTGAGCGCCAGGTTCCGTGCTTCAGATACGATCAGATCAATGGTTTTTTTGTTGAATTCACTAAATTTCTCATGCCGGCCCAACTGCTCCACATTGAGTTGTTCGTGGAGGACAAAATCCACATCCCGGCGGTCTGCAACCGTCTGTGCCATGTGTATTCCTTTCCTTATTTGGTATAGTCATAGAATCCCTTGCCGCTTTTGCGGCCCAGGTACCCGGCCCGCACCATTTTCCGCAGCAGGGGCGCTGGCCGGTATTTGTCTTCACCGATTTCCCGGTGAAATCCCTCCAGCACAAACAAGATGGTGTCCAGGCCCACCATGTCGGCCAGAGCCAGGGGCCCTATGGGGTGGTTGGCCCCCAGCATCATGGATTTATCAATGTCTTCGGCCGAGGCAACCCCTTCTGCCAGAACAAAGACAGCTTCGTTGATCATTGGGCACAGGATCCGGTTTACAGCAAATCCCGGGGCCTCTTTTACCTCAATGGGGGTTTTGCCGATTTTTTCCACAAACTCCCAGGCCATGTTCAGGGTGTCATCGGATGTGGTGAAACCCCGGATCAGTTCTACCAGTTTCATCACCGGCACCGGGTTGAAAAAATGCATGCCGATGACCTTTTCCGGCCGCTGGGTCACGGATGCCATTTCCGTGATGGAAAGACCGGAGGTGTTGGTGGCCACCAGGGTGTCTTTTTTACAGATCTGGTCCAGGTCCTGGAGCACCTGTTTTTTGATGTCCATTACCTCGATGATGGCTTCGATCACCAGATCTGCCTCTCCTGCAGCCAGGGTCAAGTCGGTGGTGCCGGTGATCCGGCCAAGAATATCTGCTGCCTCGTCTTTGTCAAGTTTTCCTTTGGAAACGGCCCGGTCCAGATTGGCTTTGATGGTGGACAGCCCGTTTTCCACAAACCGGTCTTCCATGTCCCGGATAAAGACCTGGAAACCGGCACGGGCAGATACCTGGGCAATGCCTGCACCCATGATGCCTGCTCCCAGCACGCAGATTGTTTTCATTTCCATTGGTATAATGATCCTCCTTCATTTAAGGCGTTTTGGATATTGGACAGAATGAATAAGCCGCTGATCAAAATAGAAAATCAATAAAAAAAAAGCAACAGGTAAATCCCATGGTCCGTTATTGTGAAAAATACACCCGCTCCTGTGCAGTTGAGAGCAAAAGAATTTAAGCATTCCTTTTGTCCGGTAAATAAGATACAATCCTTCATAACATGATCCCAAAAACCGGAGGTGAACCATGAAATGCATCCAGGCGGATTATGATGACGCAGCACAAAAATTTTTTATAGCCGGAAATGCAAAGACTGAAGACTGGGCTGCCGTGTGCAGCAGATTCAATGATGATGTGGAGCGTATCGGCGACATTTCGGATCTGGACGATTATACAGGTGTCTATGTGTGTAATGACGATACCGGCAAAAAGATTTTTTACCTGGTCCGGGAAGATAAAGCCTTGTTCCGCATGAAACGCCGGCATTTTTTTGATAAGATCGGTCTTCCCTGAACTGCCCTGGTCAGCCATTTTCCCAAAGACAGGCATTCTGTTGGCCCTTATGCCCGTAGCCCGTAGGTCTGCATGCTTTAAATGAAAGCCGTTATTCAGGAATTGTCTGTTCCGATATTTTTAAAAAAAAGACATATGATGTCCTGTTTTTTCTTTTGATAAAGGCCGAACATCGTAGTAATGACAGTCCCGAACCATTAAACTGGCATTTTCTCTTCTTTTGGTATGGTTTGTGCTTGGAAATGCACAAAAAACCTTACCCGTATTGCAAAGAGGTGAAAATGAACTGGAAATTCTGGAAAAAATCAGGCATGCCCGGGTTGCCCAAACCCAAAGAATTATCATCAGATCTGGGAAAATATCTGGTGGTGAACCTTGCATATGACCCGGACTGGGTCTGGCAGCTCAAGGTGGTGATGGACCTGCCAAAGCAGGGATCTTCTGATTTTCGGATTTTTGACCCTGCCACAGCTGCAATGCAGGGGATAGGGGTAAAAGACTATACTTCCCTGGATGGACAGGATGGTCTTATCCTTTTTGACGGCTGGTACCAAAAAGATTCCCGAAAATTTCAGATGCATGACTATTATCAGGCGATGAAACCCCACCAGGCTGTATGAATCCCGTGTCATCCGGGTGCTGCAACTGCCAACATAAAATCATTGTCAACAACGTCCGGTCCCTGCATGGGATGCGGGGCCTGCTGTGCTTTTTTTTCCGTTGCGGTGCAGGACACAGATCTGGGATCTGGTTTGCCCCTGGCCCTGACCTGTTTTGACAAAAAGCATCAGCGGGTCATGAAGGGTACCCAGACCTCCCATCCCCTCTGTGCTGCCCTCCAGGGTGTTGTGAGTACCAGGGTGAAATGCCGTATTTATTCAGCCCGGCCTGCCATCTGCCGGGATTTCAAGCGTTCCAGGGAAAACGGAAGGCCAAACCCTTTGTGTGATCGGGCCAGAGCAGTTTACGGGCTCCAGGTTTTTTCCCAGTATTAAATAAAATTTTTCTCAGACCTGGTTTATCAAAATATTATGCGGTAAAATTTGGATATGATATAACTATTGTTCTGTATTTTTATCTTTTTTAAAAACTGTTCATTTTTCCATAACCATTTAATTTTTAAGATGGATATGGAACATATCTTTTTACAAATCCCCTGTGATCTGCTGGTGTAACCCCCTGAAAAACAAATAAAATGATTGACACGTTCCGGGAATATCTTTAGATTAAAAACTTTGGAAATCGGTGTACCCCTTTCTCCAAAATTCGCGGTGACAGGTTTGCATCCCATGGGGTGACCGCTGCAATATTTTTTGATGAAGGAGAGTTTAGCATGTGTCGTTTGTTTGCACTTACCAGCCAGGATCCGGTATCACCCATGCTGGCAATCAAGGCCCTGGATGTCATGAAAGAAGGCCATGACGGATCAGGTATGGGCCTGCTGCTCCAGGATCTGGGCGGACCTTTTGAGGAAATGAAAGACGCCCCTATCCTGTCGGGTATTTTCAGTGAAGAGGG
>JAABSS010000452.1 GCA_011390235.1 Desulfotignum sp. | reverse complement strand
TCCACCCCCAGAACGTCAGGCTCCCGCATGATCGTACTGCCGGACCGCACCATTTTGGGCACCATCGGCGGAGGACTTATAGAAGCACAGGTCATGGATACCTGCCTGGATCTTATTCCCAAAAAAACATGCCGGATCCGGTCCTTCACCCTGAACCAGGAACTGAAAGACGGTCTGGACATGGTCTGCGGCGGCAACCTCACTGTTCTCATGGAAACCCTTGTGCCTGAAACGGAAGTGATCGCTGTATACCAGGCCCTCGTGGAACAAGAACAGGCCGGTAAAAAAGGGGTCCTGGTTTCGAAAATTGTTGGCACCAGCCAGGGGGAATTTACTGTACAAAAAAGCCTGGTGCTGCCTGATGCTACAGTGACAGGGTCTTGCATCATTCCCAAACCCCTGCTGGATGACATTTGCGACAACCGGTTTTCCGGCAGTTTTCCCATCATCCATTCCACGGGCCTGGAAGAATACATCATTCAGCCCTTGGTTCCGGCTGACACCATCTTTATTTTCGGTGCCGGACATGTGGGGTTTCAGCTGGCACAAATGGCGCATCTCACAGGCTTTTCCACGGTGGTGATCGATGACCGAGAGGAATTTGTCAACACAAAGCGCTTTCCCCATGCCCGGTCAGTCCGGGTGGTAATGGATTTTGCCAAGGCTTTTGACGGTCTAATCATTGATGACCATTCTTATATCGTCATTCTCACCAGGGGCCACCTCCATGACCAGACCGTTCTGGAAGAGGCCTTGCGCACCCATCCCGCCTATATCGGCATGATCGGCTCCCGGACCAAACGGGACAAGATCTATGCCAATCTCCAGGAAAAAGGCATTTCCCCGGATGCTTTAAAGCCGGTTTATTCGCCTGTGGGCCTGTCCATAGGCGCCCAGACCCCGGCGGAAATCAGCGTCAGCATCCTGGCCGAAATCATCCAGATCCGGGCCGGGGCATAACCAATATCCAGGGGCAGCTGTTTTGCGTCTCAACACCTGAATTCTTTTTTTCCTTGACAACCCGGGCATGTAAATTTATCATATGAACAGATGTTCAGATGATAACCCCTTAAACATGTATCAGGCAATTTCTTGTTATGGAAAAAATATTAGATATGATGTATGACATTCTGGCTACATCCTGGGACCTTTACCTGGATGTGGCCATCTTTATGCTGTTCGGCTTTTTGATTGCCGGACTGCTGTATGTATTTTTCAAGGCAGACCAGATCAAGCGCCATCTGGGCACGGGAAAAATCAGGCCGGTTTTTTTGTCCGCCCTTTTCGGCATTCCCCTGCCCTTGTGTTCCTGCGGGGTGGTGCCGGTGGCTGCCAGCTTGAAAAAACAGGGCGCCAACAGCGGGTCCGCCCTGTCTTTCATGATTTCCACCCCGGAATCCGGTGTGGATTCCATCGCGGTTTCCTGGGCCATGCTGGACCCGGTCATGACCGTTATCCGCCCGGTGGCAGCCTTTATCACCGCTGTGTCCACAGGGATTGCCCAGAATTTTTTCGGCAGTGAAACGCCTGACAAAATCAAGAAAGATCTGACAAAAGAACCCGGCGGGTGAGGCTGTGCTGCCGACACTTGTGCAGTTGCACAGAAAAATCCTGAAATGCCGCTTTTGCCGCGGCTGAAAAACGGACTGACATACGCATTCGGGGAACTTTTGTCCGACATTGCCAGGCCCTTTGTCATCGGCATGCTCATTGCCGGGGCCATCACCTTCTTTTTTCCGGAAGATCTGACGGCCTGGGCCAATGAACACACATTTTTATCCATGCTGGTCATGCTGGCTGCCGGTATTCCCATGTATGTGTGCGCCACATCCTCCACCCCCATTGCAGCGGCCCTCATTCTCAAAGGACTCAACCCCGGAGCGGCCCTGGTGTTTCTGCTGGCAGGCCCGGCCACCAATGCCGCCACCATCAATATTGTAAAAAACATCTTCAATAGCCGGGCCCTGGTCATTTATCTGTCCATGATTGCAGTGTGCTCCCTGGCCATGGGATTTTTTGTGGATTGGCTCTACCTTTTTTTACACCTGGAGGCCACCGCCCTGGTGGGTCAGGCATCAGAGGTCATTCCCCGCTCCCTTCAGCTGGCCGGTGCCATGGTTTTAACCATCCTGCTGGTGGTCAACGGAATAAAGGGCCTCAGACAGATGATCCAGACCCGGCGGTATTTTCATGTCCAGTGATCCGGCTCAGACAGAGGCAGTTTCCTGGACACCACCTCAGATTTAAGGACAAAAAGACTTCCCACAAAAATATTGGTTGTAATCCTTGCATTGACGTGGCCGGCCAAACAGGCATATTATACTGGGCAGCACTGCTTACCATGGTGCTGCCCTTTTTAATTGGTTTCAAACAGAAAAAAACCTTTTCCGGGAGTTTTTTTGGACATTCAGATCTCGAATATTGATAAATCCTTTGATGACAGCGGCAGCCGCCGGATTATATTCCGCAGGGCTTCCGCCCGGTTTCAATCGGGCCGGATCTGTGTGATTGTGGGCAAAAGCGGGGTGGGGAAAAGCTCGCTGCTGAATCTTATCTCCGGCATCGACCTGCCTGACAAAGGCTTCATTCAGGTTGGAGACCATTGTATTTCCTTCATGAACGATACCGCCAGAACCATTTTCAGAAGGCGGCATATCGGGTTCATCTACCAGTTTTTCAACCTGATCCCCGTGCTCACGGTTCTGGAAAATGTTACCCTGATTGCAGAACTGGACAAAATGCCCCAAAAAACCTGCCGCCGCCAGGCCCAAACCCTTCTGGAACAGGCAGGGCTCTGGGACCGGCGCCATGATTTTCCCGAAACCCTGTCCGGCGGGGAGCAGCAGCGGGTGGCCATTGTCCGGGCACTGGTGAATGACCCGGATCTGGTGCTGGCTGACGAACCCACCGGCAACCTGGACCAGGAAACCGGCGCAAAGATCATGGAGATGATATCCACTCTGGCCCGCAAAAAAAACAAGACCCTGATCATGGTAACCCACAGCCCGGATGCCGCTGCCTGGGCAGACCAGATCTTTTCCGTAGGCAGCGGCATCCTGACACCCATGGACAGTGACACCCATGGGTAACCGTCCTTTGATTCGTTTCTGTCTGCGCCACAGCCGCCGGCACCTGGTGCGGACCCTGCTTTTGGTTTTCGGCATTGCCATGGGGGTGGCCGGGGTGGTGGCCATAGACATTGCAAAAACATCGGTGGGAAAATCCTTTGACCTGTCCACCCGGGCCCTTGTTTCCCGGTCCACCCACCAGATTGCGGGCACCGACCTGGAAATTCCCCAGCAGGTCTTTACCGACCTCCGGACAGATCTGGGCATCCACCGCTCTGCCCCGGTGATATCCCGGCATGTCAAAGTGTCTGAACTCGGAGACCGGATCCTCACCCTCATGGGAGTGGACCCGTTTTCTGAAACCCATTTCAGGAACCTGCACCTTTTGCCGGGAGAACAGGATCTGTCCGGTATCATGACCGGTTCTGACGGGGTGTTCATCTCCCGGAGCCACGCACGAAAACACAACCTGGATATCGGCAGCCCCCTGCACATTTTTCTGGGCAGCCGCAAAACAGCTGTCACCATTGCCGGATTTCTGGACAGTGAAAACAGTGCTGCCGGCCGGATGCTGGAAGGACTGGTGGTCACCGACATCTCCCTGGCCCAGGAGGTCCTTGAAATGGAAGACCATATCACCCGCATCGACCTGATCCTGGACAAGGATGCCGCTGCAGAAAATATCCGGGATCTTCTCGGCGAAGGCCTTTTCCTGGTTGAAACCGACCAGCAGAACACAGCGGTGCGCGGGCTGTCCCAATCCTTTGAAACCAGTCTGACCGCCTTTTCCATGCTGGCCCTGTTCATGGGCATATTTCTCATCTACAACACCGTGTCTTTTTCCGTGACCCGGCGGCACAGACTCCACGGCATTCTGCGGGCTATCGGTGCCACCCGGTCAAATATCTTTTTCACGGTGATGGCCGAGGTCATGGTGTATGCGGTGATCGGATCCATTTTCGGGGTCCTGCTGGGGATCCTGCTGGGCAAAGGCGCGGTTCAGGCCGTGATTGCCACCGTATCAGAGATGTATTTCACCCTGACTGTGAGCCAGACCCATATTTCCGGATTCACCATTGCCAAGGGACTGCTGGCCGGCATCCTTGCCGCTTTTGTATCCGGTTTTTTCCCGGCCCTTTCCGCTGCCGGGACCCGGCCTGTCAGCCTCATGCACCGCACCGTGTCCGAAAAAAGGTTCAACCGGTTGGTTCCCGGGCTGTTCATCTGCGGCCTGCTCATCCTGGCCGCAGCTGTTCTGTTGATGCGCACCGGCACCCCCCATGCCGGTTATGATTTTACCGGGCTGTTCATGATATTTTTCGGTGCAGCCCTGCTGACCCCGCTGCTCATCCGCATCATGGTGAGGATATTGCTGGCCGCGGGCATGGGATCTTTGGGGATGATGGTCAAAATGGCCCTGAGAAACATCACCAGGTCTTTGCGCCAGACCAGCGTGCTCATGGCATCGCTCATGGTGGTCACCTCGGTCTTTATCGGCATCGAGGTGATGACCGGCAGTTTCAGGCTCTCCATCATCCAGTGGGTGGATGACCATATCGGCGGTGATATCCATGTATCATCAACAGACCCGCTCACCCAGTCCCTGGATACGGACCTGGTGGAAAAGATCCGGCAACTGCCCCGGGTAGCGTCTTTGTCTGCCTACAATATCCATCCGGTATTTTCCCGTGCGTCAGGAAAGGTGCACCTGTTTTCCTACCGATCGGACCAGTCGGTCAAGCGCTGGTCCTGGACAGCGGCACCAAAAGAGGAACTGGACGCGCTGCTGGAAGATGGATGGATTTTTGTATCGGAAATATTTGCACAGCGCCACCATGTGATACCCCGACAGGGAGCTGCCGTTACACTGGAAACCCAAAAAGGACCGGTTCCCTTTCCGGTGGCCGGTATTTTCCAAGATTTTTTCATGGGGGGCGGCCGGGCAGTGGTATCCCCGGAGACCATGGCCCGTTTCTGGGGACATGATGACATCACGTCCCTGCAGCTGTTCCTGGTACCCAACACCCCGGCGGAACCGATGATGGAAACCATCCGGCAGATGCTTGACCGGGAAGACATGATAGAGATCAGATCTGGAAACGCTATTAAACAAAGCATCCTGGCAGTGTTTGACAACACCTTTATCATCACTTCCGCCCTCCAGGTGCTCACCGCGATTGTGGCCCTCACCGGTATTTTGAACGCGGTAATGGCCCTGCTGCTGGAACGTACCAGAGAAATCGGTATCCTGCGGGCCTGCGGCACCTTGACCGGCCAGGTCAAGCAGCTGCTGCTCCATGAATGTTTTTTTTACGGCCTGATCTCCGGGATCATGGCCATCCCGCTGGGAACGGCACTGTCCTGGGTCCTGATCCATATCATCAACCAGCGTTCATTCGGATGGACCTATGACATGGTCCTCACCCCCGGCGTATTTTTCCAGGCCATTGCACTGTCATCTGCCGCAGCCCTTGCTGCCGGCATATTTCCCGCCCTGGCTGCCGGCAGAACCCACATTCCCACTGCCCTGCACATGGAGTGACCATGCGGTATCCTGAAGTCATATTACTCTGCCTGGCCCTGATCTTTCCTGCGCTGTTTGTATGGGGCTGTGTCTCTCCGGAAGATACGGAGCGCATCGACATTGCCCGGGCATTGTCCGATGCCCGAAACATTGACTGCTTTGACACGGTGACCGGTCCCGAACCCTTAGATTTCCCAAAAGATGCCGGACCCCATGAGAATTTCCGCACCGAATGGTGGTATTACACCGGCAACCTGACCACTGACCAGGGACGGCATTTCGGGTATCAACTCACCTTTTTCCGCCAGGCCCTGTCCTGCGACCCGGTGACAGGGGATTCCCAGTGGCATACCCGGCAGCTGTATTTTGCCCACTTTGCCCTCACCGACACCCGGAACAAGGCGTTTCATGCCGCATCCCGCATGAACCGCCAGAGCCTGGGCATTGCCGGCAGCCGGGCCCAGCCTTTCACGGTATGGGTAGACAACTGGCAAGTCAAAGAAACAGGATCACACCTGTTCCTGAATGCCCTGTCTGATGACATCTCCCTGTCTTTGACCCTGACACAGGAAAAACCCCGCATTCTCCAGGGGGACCGGGGATTCTCCCGAAAAGGACCCGGGAACGGCAATGCCTCGTTTTACTTTTCCCTGTCCCGGCTGCACACACAGGGTACCATCACTGTCGGGGAAACCCGGTTCCAGGTGACCGGCAACTCATGGTTCGACCATGAGTGGAGCACCACGGTGCTGGGAGACGATGTCCAGGGATGGGACTGGTTTTCCGCCCACCTGGACGACGGCCGGGACCTGATGGTCTGCAGGATCAGAAAAGCGGACGGCACATCCAACGGATTTGGATTCGGGAGCATCTCCTTTGCCGACGGCACTTATGTGATCCTGTCGGAAACCGATTTTACCCTCACCCCTAAAGCCCGCTGGAAAAGCCCGGATACCGGCAAACGCTACCCGGTCCAGTGGCAGATCCGCATCCCGGAACACGACCTTGACCTTTCGGTCACACCAGTGATGGACAACCAGGAGCACACCCATACCTTTGCTTACTGGGAAGGGGCCATGCACTTTTCCGGTCCTGGTGTCCAGGGCATGGGATACCTGGAAATGACCGGCTACTGAAATACAACGCAAGCTTTCAAAAAGGGCCTTAGCCCGCAGATTCTGATCACCTCCTGTTGTTATTGATAGTTGTCGCTGATTTGGAATATTTTTTTGACGGATAATACCATTATTGCGGTTTTTCAAATTACTTAATTTCATTGAGATTGTTGTACAAGGGTAATTCGTGGCTGACCGGGTCGAAGTTTTGTCTTTCTGCTCTGACACGCTGCACCTGGAATCCCATGGACAGAATTTGGAGATCCGCGTCGAGGAGCATGACAGTTTCGATGAGACTGCATATACATTGAAATTTCCGAAGGGAAGACAATAAGACATAGAACAGATGCAGAATGATAGGTTGCAACCGCAAAAAAAGGAGACAAATGCATTTGACATCCGCTTGTGTTATCATTGACCCGACCCGGTGCACGGGCTGCGGCACCTGTACCCGGGTGTGCCCGTCAGACATTATTTCCCTTGAAAACAACACCGCCCATGCAGCATCAGACACAGACACGGCCCAATGCCTGAAGTGCGGCCACTGCATGGCTGCCTGTCCGGAAAGTGCCATTGCCGTCCCGGCTCTGGATCCGGACCTGCAAACCTTTACCACCTTTGTCCTGGACCATGCCTGGCTGCCCCCGGGCAGCGGTCTTCTCACGCAGAATCTGGTCCGGCTCATATGCTCCAGACGATCCTGCCGGAATTACAGGCAGACCCCGGTGGAAAAAGAAAAACTGACCGATCTTGTCAAACTGGCCGTGTTTGCCCCCTCCGGCACCAACAGCCAGGCCTGGACCTTCACCTGTCTGACAACGCGGGCCGAAGTCCTGGCCCTGGGGCAATCCATCAAGGCATTTTTCGAGCGGCTGAATAAAAAAGCGGAAAACGTTCTGCTCAGAAAATTTCTGGCCCTGGTCGGGGCCAAAACCCTGGACCACTATTACAGCAACCATTATGCATCGGTGAAAACCGCCATTGAGCAGATGGAAAAAGAAAACCGGGACCGGCTCTTCCACGGGGCGCCCGCTGTCATCCTCATCGGATCATCTCCCGGTGCCACCTGCCCCAAAGAAGATGCCCTGCTGGCAGCCGGCAACATCCTGCTGGCCGCCCACACCATGGGTCTGGGCACCTGCCTCATCGGATTTGCCGTGGCTGCCATGGCCTCTGATCGCTCCATCCAGAAAGAACTGGGAATCCCGGAATCGGAAACCATCCACGCTGCTGTAACTCTGGGATATCCCGATGAAACCTTTCAGCGCATCACCGGCCGGAAAAAACCGGTAATCCGGTTCCCGGGCAAATGAATTCAAGCAGGGAGAAATCCTTGTACCGGCTTCGTACTTTTATTTTTTCCCCTTTAATTATCATGGCGTTAAAAAAATAGGCATGACATATTCCCTGCCAAAATGCTAAGAGTAACTGATTTTCAAATACAAGGATTCACCATTGAAATAAATGAGGAGCAACCTATGACCCAGTTGGATTTACCTTTTATCAGAAGTCAGTTTCCGGCATTTGCAGAACCTTCCCTGAAGGGATGGGGATTTTTTGAAAACGCCGGCGGTTCCTATACCTGCCGCCAGGTGATCGATATACTGAACAACTATTATACCCGGACCAAAGTGCAGCCCTACTATAATTATCCGGCATCCCAAAAAGCCGGACAAGCAATGGATGAATCCTACACACGTCTGGCAGCTTATCTCAATGTCGATGAAGACGAGGTCCAGTTCGGCCCCTCCACCACCCAGAACCTCTATGTCCTGGCCCATGCTTTCCGGGAGCTGTGGGATGAGGGAGATGAGATCATCGTGTCTGCCCAGGACCATGAATCCAATGCCGGATTCTGGCGGCGCCTGGAAAAAACCGGCATCATAATCAAAGAATGGGGCGTGGACCCGGGCACGGGCATGCTGAACCCGGATGATCTGGATGCCCTGCTGTCCCCGAAAACGCGGCTGCTGGCATTCCCCCACTGTTCCAATGTGGTGGGCCATGTCAACCCGGTGGCGGACATCGTAGCCAGAGCAAAGGCAGCCGATGACGTGTGCGTGGTGGTGGACGGGGTGGCCTATGCCCCCCACGGCCTGCCGGATGTCGGCTCCCTTGGCGCAGATATCTACTTGTTTTCTTTGTACAAGACCTGGGGTCCGCACCTGGGGCTGATGACCATCAAAAAACAGGTCATGGATGCCCTGCCCAACCAGGGACATTTCTTCAACGCCCACCTTGACCGGAAAAAAATGATGCCCGCCGGTCCGGACCATGCCCAGATTGCAGCGGCCGCCGGGGTGGCACAATACCTGGATGCGGTGTATGACCACCATTTTCCCCAGCCGGCTGATGCAAGCAATCCGGCCCACTCGGCCGAAAAAGGCAGACAGCTCAAGCAGCTGTTCCGGAATCATGAAAAAAATCTTTTGACAACCCTTCTGGCATGGCTGAAGCAGCGCAGCGATATCCGGCTCATTGGACCGGATGATCCTGAAGTGCGGGTCCCCACCATATCCCTTCTGCCCGAAGACAAATCCCTGGATGAGGTCTTTGCAGCGCTCACCGCAAAAAAACTCATGGCCAGCCAGGGCCACTTTTACGGTGTCCGCCCGCTGATGGGAATGCACATCCCCATCGATACAGGGGTGCTGCGGTTATCATTTCTCCATTACACCACCGAAGATGAGATCAGCCAGCTCATTGACGGACTTTCTTCTGCCCTGGGTTAAAAAATGAATATGACAACTTCCAAACGCCATTTGATTACGCGGGAGCTTGCCGCGGTTGCCATGGGAACGCTTCCGGCAGACCTGATATTGAAAAACGGCAGTCTTGTGGATGTCTGCACCGCACGGGTGAGACCCAATTGCGACCTTGCCGTGTACAAGGGAATTATCGCCTGTGTCGGCAGCTGTGAGCACATTATGCATGAGCCTGATCGGTCTTGTGGTGCTCGGAGAACTCCGGCTGTCCAACAGGGGCCTTGTGGAAATGAAAGACGGCAATCCCCCGCAGCTGGTGGATCTGTTCGTGTCCTGATACCGATAGATGGTACCCGGCACCGAAAGGTAACCAAACAGGTTAGTTTCTGGCAGCCAGCCGCACCCCGAATCCGATCAAGGCAATCCCGGCCAGGCGGACGGCGATCCGTCTGGCCCAGGGCCACCGAACAAGCTTGCCGGATAAGGCATTACCGACGATGACCAGGCAGGTCTGGTACAATAAGCTGAAACACAACCACCGCTGCAATAAAGCTGCCGTAACTCTGGATCTCAAACATGTTTTTCTCCTGATCTCACAGGGGAGTGATCTTTTAGATGTATGCAAACTTTTTCAAAA
>JAABSS010000451.1 GCA_011390235.1 Desulfotignum sp. | reverse complement strand
TGCCGGCAATAAAGGTGAGGGGGATGAAAATGGCAGCAAAGATGGTGAGCACTTTCATGATATCATTCATCTTGTTTGCCACAACAGAGTTGTAGATATTCAACTGGTCGGTTAACATATCCCTGTATGTATCAATGGCTTCTGTGGCATGAATGATAAGGTCTTCCATATCTTTGAGAAACGGCAGGGTTTTTTCATGTATCAGATCGCTTTCAAGTCTTGACATATGGAAAACGGCTTCCCTGGCAGGGCGGATCGATTTTCTCAGATAACTGGTTTCCCTTTTGAACAGATGGATTTTTTCCATCACCCCGTCGTCTTGTCCTGACAGGA
>JAABSS010000450.1 GCA_011390235.1 Desulfotignum sp. | reverse complement strand
ATCTGATCTCCGATGTGCTCAATGACAGAAATGTAATTTTCCACCACCGTGTCCATGAGCGCATAGGCCAGATAGTCGGTTTTGCATCCCCGTATGCGGGATGTATGCCGCCTGATTCTTTCTCTGACAGGATCAAATACATCCCCGGGCCGCTCCTGAAACGTCAGTACAAATGTTTCTGCCAGCACAACACTCAGCTGCTCAGTGACAATCTTCTGCGTGTCTCTGTCGAATCGGATCATTTTCAGAACGATGAAGATATAGGACCCGTAATCATCGATTTTGGGACGCTGCCCGGTATTGAGGATATCTTCCATCACCAGGGGATGCAGATCAAACACCCTGCCGATGTCACCGATGGCCTGAGCATCGTGCAGGCCGTTGATATTGATCCAGGTTACCGACCGGGTCTGTTTGTAACGGACCCCTTCTTTGATGTCCACAAGTTGCTTTTCGGTATGGTTTTTGTCATCATAGTCAATCAATCGCATGTTTACGGTATCGACTTTTTGGGTTCCCACAAATATGAGGGCACCCGGACTCTGGCCTTTTACCTTTTCTCTGTTTTTTAAAAACCGTGCCATTGGTCCTCCGCAGCATTTTTGTAAATCAGGCCGGCTGATTTACTGGTGTGCTGGTAATATTTTTCCAGTAAGTTCCTTTTTTGTAAGAAGTGTCACTGTTTACCGACAAATATTATAATTGTCTTTATTGTTTCATTAATTACCCCAAAATAAAAGGAGATTTATTATGCTGTTCAAAGCAGACCATTTGTCAATGGACCTTCGTGCTCTTCTGGTCCTTTGTGGTGCAATAGATCAGTATGGCGGACGCGCTGCAAGTATGATATTTACACATAGATACAATATACAGCGAATATAGGAGCCGGATGTACAATCCGGTACTGATAATATGGTTTTGAGAACAGAGATAATTTCCACCCTGCATGCGGAGAAACAATTTTCTTTGGACCCGTTTTTCATTATGGGCAACCTGGGAAATCCGTGTTTTGCACAAAAGGCCGGGCTGCATACCACCCGGGATCTGTCACAGATCCATCGCTGCCAGGGCATTATTGTGGGAGAAAAGGGGTATGACTGGGAAACCACCATAAACGCGGTTGTCAATTTTTTTATCCAAAAACCCGATGCCCTGCTGATTGTTCCCAATCCGGATGCAGATTGTGGGTATAACCGAAGGAAGAGGTGGGGAATTTGGGGGAGGTAAACACAATGCGGAAGTCATCAGCATTGATTCTGCCGGCATCTGCCATCCGGTAATAGACATCAGAGGCAACCGGAAAAATCGGGGACGCAGGATTTTTACGCCGGCACAGCAATACCTCTGTAAGTGAAGCTGGCAATTTTTACGGCATTCTGGTACCGGGCGCTCATTGTCTGGATGGCAAATCCATTTTGTGTGATCAAATCAGAAATATGTCTGTTTAAACTGCATCCCCCGCTGATTCGGTTCCACACGGGGTTGAGGCGGTCCTGCCATTTTCGGATACCCGGGTCAGGGGCCAGTCCGTGCTCATAGAAAATCAGTCTTCCCCCGGGTTTTAATACGCGGCGCATCTGGCTTAAGGCCTGGTGAACATCAGGAATGGTGCACAGGGTATAGGTCACCAGCACCGTGTCCATGGAATGGGTTTCCAAAGGAATTTCTTCACCCGGCAGGCCGATAAATCCAACAGGAAAAGACAGGCCGGCAGCATTTTTTTGCGCCATTTTTAGCAGGGCTTCCGAAGGCTCCAGCCCATAGAGATGTTCCACTTGTGCCGGGTCATAAAACGGCAGGTTCAGGCCGGAGCCCATGCCGATTTCCAGAATTCTCCCCCTGGCCAGGGGCACGACCTTTTTGCGCTGGTAGTCAAAGGTTTTCTGGGCACATACCCAGTGGATCAGTTTCGGCAGTATATGGGTTTTGTAGAATGTCATGGGATATCGAAGCAGACTTTCACTTTTAATTATTGATTGTAACCATTATATCCCATTGCAGGATAAAAATATATGAAAAATGACAAATTTGTAACAGGCAGCCGGTATGACCACAAAAGATATTATCCAGCAGGTAAAGGAACTTGGGTCTGGCCATTGACTTGCAGTCAGGCAGGCTTATATTTTTTTTTAAAAGGGCCTGATGATACAGGCGCGGAAACATACGCTTTTAAGAAATTAAGGAGAATGAAATGAAACTTTCCTCTTGTATGCCCCAGAGAATTTCAAAATTTGCCATTGGCATGATGCTGGTTGTTGCTGCCCTGGCCATGACTGTAATAAGCTTTACCCTTCTGCCGATCATTGGACTGGTTCTGGTGGTGCCGATTGTGGCCCTGGCTGTATATGTTTTTAAACTGCATTTAAATGATCAGTGTGAAATAGATCCTTCGGAAGACAGCTGAAACCTGGCCGCTTAGGCAGTTTTTACAACTGCCTTTGCTTTTTTTATTTCAATCCAACTTCAGCTTCTCGCAGTGCATTTCTGAGCGTGTCTGCATCCATACGGGCAATCATCTGCCCGGCAGAGACAAACTTTTCACCTTTGCCAGAATGGCCATAAGACCTTGTGTTGACAATCGGTTTTTGATCCCCCATAAATACCTACATAAACCGCCAATGGGAAATACATTTTTTCCTGCATTGTGAACCGAGGGCCGGTAAATTATCCTTATAGATTCAAAAGCAAACAGGGCTTATTTTTCCGGGCACCGGGTTTTTTTGGGATGCAGTTCGACCAGTTTCAATGCAAGGGCCAGTAATGTGGCGCAAACTGGTAACACCAGCAGGGTGCCAATCTGCTGCCAGCTCAGTATCAGGGTCGATTTCTGGAAGGCCTGGAGGGCCACACGAAGAAACAAGACAAATTCAATTTATGCAACGTCCGGGGCAGCAATACCTGGACAAATCAAGAAAAAGACGTAAACACAGACAGGTTTTTCAGAGGTGGATATGTCCGAAAGCGTCAAGCAGATTCTGGATCGGCTCCAACCGAATTCATACATGGGCAGATATGGTAAAGTGTATACAGATACCAGTGATTTCATGCGTATCACCGGTGGAGATGTGATTGTCCTTGACCAGCAGCATTATCTGGTTTTGCGCGATGAAGTGGAAAGAAGTTACGGTATTGAGGATCCAAAATACTGGGTCAAGCGTTGCAGGCATCTTGAATCAGGTGAACGCCGGCTGCTCAAGCTTGTTTTTCATGAAAAATTCACCCTCCAGATGGGCGAACTGAAAATTTTGTGTTACCGCAGCCCCCGCAAGGAGGCCCGTATCCTCGACATTGTGCGCGGAGATTCCCGTTTCATGCAGGGATTTTCCGCAGAAGATGAAAAGGACAATAAGATTCGTGTACTGGACATTATAAAAGGCAAGCGGCTGGACAACTGGATATATGAACTGGACGTGGATCACAAAACCTATTTTCAGGCGTATCTGCCCGAAATCCTAAAAAAATTCATTGTCTCCTGCCAGGCAATCCAATATTTACATACCAAAGGAGAAAAACACGGCGATATCAGGCGGGATCACCTCTGGGTGGAACACGGCAGTGGTGATTATGTGTGGATAGATTTTGACTATACATTCGATTTTCATGAAAACCCTTTTGGCCTGGATGTTTTCGGCCTTGGCGGACTGCTTTTATACATTGTTGGCAAGGGGTTTTATTCCCCCAAAGAAATTGACCATATGTATGGCAATGACAGGGATGCGCCCGATATAAAACAAGAAGATTTTCTGCTGGTATTCAAAAACAGGCTGGCCAATCTGCATAAAATTTTTCCCTATATCCCAGAGGAGTTGAACTGGGTACTCATGCACTTTTCATCCGGCACCAGGGTCTATTATGAATCTTTGGATGAGTTTATCGACGACCTGCGGCCCTGCCTGAAACAGTTAGGGTGACGTATCTGCTGAAATATTGTTTCAGCCGGGTGCGCCAGGACTATGCAACACAATAATTTTTTGTGGAGGTAAATATGGATGCAAATAAAATTCTCATCGCTGTCGATGGTTCTGAAAATTCCAGGCGCTCTATAGATTATGTGTCTGATATTCTCAGGGGTTGCGGTCAGTATACCATAAAGCTTTTATCAATAGAGCATCTGCCGGACCGTGACTTTTTTGCCGATGATACCGCCTGGAAAAAAGCCTGTGAAAAAAAACGAGAAACGCTTTTGTCCTTTCTGTCTGATGGAAAGCAAATGCTCACAGAGCAGGGTGTTTCGGAAAAAATGATACACACAGACTATATTGAAAACTGCCATTCTCCTCTGCCCGGAGAACCCGGATATTGCAGCCGGGGAACGAGTATTGCGCTGGATATCCTGCATGTGGCAAAAGAAGAGGATTTCGGCACTGTGGTTATCGGCCGCAGAGGGGTTTCCAAAGCCGAAGAATTCATGTTTGGCAGCGTATCCAACAAAATTATCCATTCAACCAGCGACTGCACCATCTGGGTGGTGCAGTAAATGCAGATGGCATACAGATGACCTGATTTCTACGCCAGACGTGTGCCGTCTGGCACCTTGCCGTCAGGAACAGCCAGCACAACAGCCCCGTTTCCCCGGTGAAATCCGGTGACCAGGCACTCGGAGATGAACGGGCCGATCTGTTTGGGAGAAAAATTGACCACTGCCACCACCTGTTTTCCCAGCAATGAGCTGATATCGTAGAGGTCAGTGATCTGTGCGCTGGATTTTCTGATACCCAGTTCATCTCCAAAATCCACCTGCAGCTTGAACGCCGGCTTTTTTGCCTCAGGAAACGCTTCCACCGCAATGATGGTTCCCACCCTGAGTTCTACTTTTTGAAAATCGTTCCATTCAATGGGATACATGCGTATCTCCTCTTCTAAGGTTACGGCCGTTACAGGTGAATATTCATCCCATGCCATCTTCCGCCGGTGGGCAGGCTAAACCCCTGCCGGGCCGGATGAGGCAGGTTCGGGGTCTTTTTCTTCTTCCGCGGCCGCCGCCGCCGCTGATGCTTCTTCTTCGGTTTCCAGGCGGGGATCCATATGCATGGCCACCGCAGAAGTGCTTTCCATGATAACAAAATCCACCTGGTCTTCCACCGGCACAATGCGCACAGATTCTTTTCGGCGCAGCAGCAGGGTCACAACAGCATACAGGCCGCTGATGGTGATCATATAAAAATACAGGCCATAGGGGGTTCTGGACAGGGTCATGACCGAAGAAGACAGAACAGGGCCGAACATGGCGCCGATGCCGTAGCACAGCAGCAATACGGAACTGACCTTGACCACGTCCTGGGCGTCGAATATATCATGGGTCCTGGCCACTGCCACAGGATAAATGGCAAAAAACACCCCGCCGAACAGGGCGGTGGCCCCCAGAAGCATGGCCAGAGAATACCGGGATGACAACAGGATCACCATGGAAATCACCGCCAGGATCATGCCCAGGCCGGGCAGCACCAGGGACCGGTCCAGCCGGTCCGACATCGGGCCCACCGGCCACTGGAGTACCAGTCCCCCGAAGACCGTCAGGGTCATGAACCAGGAGACCTGGGCCACGGTTAAATGGATCTGGTGGGCAAATACCGGACCCATGGCATAAAAGGCGCTGTGGAGGATGCCGGAAACAAAACAGCCCAGGATCCCGATAGGGGCTTTTTTAAATATGGTTCTCATGGCGA
Source organism: Desulfotignum sp. (assembly GCA_011390235.1). The sequence continues at coordinate 4,131 of JAABSS010000450.1, read as the reverse complement.
TCTGCTCTGTCTTTGGCAGTTTCGGACGGATGGTATGGGTCACAGCCACCGGAATGGTGCTCAAAACCACAAACATCCCTGCCACCAGAAACAGGGTCTGGCTGTGAACATCACCGATGTTCAGCAATTGCTGCCCTATCGTGCTGCCCATATAGGTCACAATCATGTAAATGGAAAAAATTCTCCCTCTGATTTTTGGATCAGCACATTCATTGAGCCAGCTTTCGATGACCATGAACAGCCCCATATTGGATATACCGGCGGCAAACCGCAGCCCGGCCCACAGAAGAGGAGACGTATAAAATCCATGAATCATCACCACCGCAGTGGTAACAGCGGCAAAAACGGAGAACGCCCGGATATGCCCCACACTGCGGATGATTTTTTTGCACCAGGCGGTGCCGGCCACCAGCCCTGCAAAATAGGCACTCAGCACCATACCGGTAACCTGGGTGGAAACCCCTTCAATGGAAAGCCTGAACCCCAGGTAAGTATTGAGCAGCCCCAGCCCCATCATCAGCAGGGTTACTGCAGAATACAGGGCAATAAACGGTCTTATGTTGGCAACCATCGCCATTGGCTCCTTGTGGATGACAGATGTTCTAAAAAAATCAGGAAATATAGATTAAATCATATCATACGTCAATCATTTATTTTGGTGCCTGAAACCGGAAATATCCAGGTTCAGGCGCTTGATGATCTTCTGGATGGAGGCCCGTTCCAGGCCGCTGATGCGGGCGGTTTCCGAAATGTTTCCATGGGTGTGTTCAAACAGCTGGGTCAGATAGTTTCGGGAAAAAATATCCAAAGCCTGTTTTTTGGCATGCTTATACAGGACTGGTGTGTCAGCAGAGAGTGTCCCGCCGGTATCCGATGAGGTATCCACCAGGCGGATCAGGGGCGGGTCAATGGGGCCGCCGCTGGAAAACACCACCAGTCGCCGCACCATGTTCAGCAGTTCCCGGACATTGCCGGGCCATGGCTGGCGGGCCAGCCAGGCCATGGCAGCCGGATCTATTTCCATGGGATCCATACTCATCTCCCGGCAGGTCCTGATCATGAACCGACGTACCAGTGCCGGAATATCCTCCTGCCGCTCCCGCAGGGGAGGGACATGGACCGACAGTACGTGCAGGCGGTAGTACAGGTCTTCCCGAAAGGTTTTGTCCTGAATTTTGCCTGGCAGGTCCTGGTTGGTCAAAGCGATGATCCGCACATCCGCTGTCTTAGAACGGCTGGAACCTACGGGCTTGACTTCCTTGTCCTGAAGAAATTTCAACAGCTTGGCCTGGATGGGAAGGCTGATGTCCCCGATTTCATCCAGGATCAGGGTGCCTTTGTCCGCTGCCATGAAAAATCCGTCCCGGTTTCTTTCCGCGCCGGTGAACGCACCTTTGACATGGCCGAACAATTCACTTTCCAGCAGCGGTTCCGGGATGGCCGGACAGTTGAGGGCATGGCAGGCAGCTGCGCTGCGCCGGGACAGCCGGTGAATTTCTCTGGCCACAAACTCCTTGCCGCTGCCGGATTCTCCGGTGACCAGCACGGTGTAATCGGTGACTGCCACTGCAGCGATTTTTTCCTGGACCTGGTTCATGGCCCGGCTTTCCCATTGCCGGTCTTCCGGGGTCAGACCGGATACCAGGCTTTTCAGCCGCTGGTTTTCCCGGGCAAGATCATAATGCTGAACAGCCCGTTCCACTGTATGGAACAGAGTCTGTCGCTCCACCGGCTTGGTGATGAAATCCCAGGCCCCGGTTTTCAGGGACTGCACCGCATTTTCCACGGTGGCGAATCCGGTGATCATGATCACACACATGTACGGGTTGAGGTCCAGGGCCTTTTTCATCAGCTCATGGCCGGAGATGCCGGGCATGCGCAGATCCGAAAGCAGCACCCCGATCTCCCGGTCATGGCATGCAGACAAGGCCGCCTCACCGGAAGTGAACCCCAGAATATCAAATGTGTGGAAATGTTTTTTCAAATGCCGGATGATGCCGTTTAAAAAATCGGTATCATCATCCACCACCAGTATACTGAAGGCTTTCATATGGATGTCCTGCTGGAGGGTTCCGGTGTGGAAAAAGCGGACGGAACAGTTGGCAGATAAATATTAAAACGGGTTTGCTCGCCTGTGTCAACCACTATGCGGCCATTGAGTTCTGAAACAAATCCGTAAACAATGGAAAGTCCCAGGCCGGTCCCTTTTCCCACCTCTTTTGTGGTGTAAAAGGGATCGAAAATCCGGTGCTGAATAATTTCAGGGATACCCGGACCATTGTCGGCAAACCGTAACACCACCTGGCTGTTTTCTGCCGTGCCTGTTTCAATGGTGATGGTATCCCCGCTTTCCTGGAGGGCATCCACGGCATTGAGCCAGAGATTGGTCAGGATCTGTTCCAGCACAGCCCCGTCACATGTCATCGGCGAAAGTCCCTCTGACAGATGGGTGACGATATTGATTTTTCTGGATACTGCCTGGGCCTTGAATACCGACACCACCTGCATCACCACCTGATTCAGGTCACAGGTACCGGTAATTGATTTTTTGGGCCGGGACAGGGCCAAAAGATCCTGAACCACCTTCTGGGCCGCTTTGGTATGTTTGGAGATGATATCGATATCCGACACAATCTCCTTGTCGGTCACGGCATCCCTTACCAGGTCGGTGTAACACTGAATGACCCCTAAAGGATTGTTGATTTCATGGGCCACACCGGCGGCCAGTTTGCCGATGGCCCCCAGATGCTCGGCCTGGCGCATCCGTTCCTCCATCTGCTTTTCCTGGGTGATGTTCCTGGCATAGACCACAATCTGCAGCCGGGCCTGGTCCCGCCGGGGCAGCGGATAGAGATCAATATCAAAGTACAAGTCATCACGGGTGTGGATTTCTTCATTCACGGGCCGGCCGTTCCGGGTCACATGGTTCAGAATGCTGCAATCTGACGGGTGTGACATATTTGTACACAAAAATGACCGCAGAGCTTTTTCCTGCATGGTTTTTGAACCCGGGCCCAGAAAATCATGACCGGCACGGTTGGTAATGATGATATGGCAATCCTCATCAATGAGCAGCAATGGGTCACTGATGCCTTCAAACACGGACTGGAGCATGTCGTGCTGGGATCTGATGCCTGAAAATACATGGATATTTTCAATGAGCACCGCCACCTGCTGCCCCAGGGCCAGCAGCACATCCCCGTCCAAATCAGCCGGGTCCGGGTTGTCTTCCCATAACAGACATAAAATACCCCAATGGCTTTCCTGGGATTTCACCGGGACAAACAGGTTGCGGCCTTTGAACAGTATTTCATTTTTCCACAACAGATCCCTGGTTTCATGCGGCAGATCCGGCGCATTTTCTCCCGATTTCCAGGCATAATATTTTTCCGATGATACCAGACAGTAATACACCACATCAGTTGCCTGGTAGCGTTTCCCCACGCTTTCCAGCAGGGCGGACAAGAGCTGCCCGGTGGTCAGGGCCCCGCCGAAACCGGTGAGCAGATCCACAAACAGCCGCACATCTCCCAGGTGTTTTGTTGCTTTTCTGTCCAGTTCCCGGGTCCGGTCCTCCACCATTTTTTCCAGGTTCTGGGTATGGTCTTCCAGTTTTCTGCGGGCATCGGAAAGGCACACCGCAAGCTCATCCACCCCTTCGATCAAACCTTCTATCTCATCTCTTTGTTCCAGTTTCTGGATGATACCCTGTTCAGTTTCTCCGGAAAACCGGGTCTTGAAAATCCGGGACAGGTCCTGGAGGTTTTTCATTACCAGCCGGTCAAAAAACAGGCTGATCAGACCGATGAACAAGAAAATGCCCAGCAGATAGAGCATCAGGTACTGAAAGGTCAGTTCCTTGGCCGGGCTTTTGATCATGGCCACGGGAAAGCCGGCCACCACCACGCCGCCCACCTCATCAACCTGATAATGAAATCCGTTTTGATCTCCGTAAATATTGATGAGTTCGACCGGGGCATCTTTCGGATCTCCATGGCAGTTCATGCACGATGCCATGAACACCACGGGCCGGGCAACCAGGCGGTATTCTTCGCCCCCCACTGAAGTGGTGTTTTCCCAGATCCGGGCATCCGGATTCCGCTGGAAATGCGCGATCAGGTCCGATTCAAT